>JAGOLM010000079.1 GCA_017994075.1 Lachnospiraceae bacterium | reverse complement strand
AGGTTCTACACTTACAGTTGCTCTGTATGTGTATGCTAAGGAACAGGGAGAATTCCAGGTGGCATTCTCCATCGCTACTATCCTTTTAATACTGGCATTTATCATTAATCTTGCAGCTGTTGGCGTCTCAAATTATTATAGAAAGAAAAGAACGGTATGAATAAGATAATTACAGCACAGGATCTCTGCCTGTGGTATGGTAAGACACAAGCACTGAAAAATATCAATGTAGATGTTGAAGAACATAGCATCACAGCACTTATAGGACCATCAGGATGTGGTAAGTCCACATTCCTAAAGACCCTTAACAGAATGAATGACCTGGTGCCTGGAGTCCATATCGAGGGAAAAATAGAGTACCGCGGAAGTGATATCTATGGAAGTGATACTGATGTCAATGAGCTGAGAAAAAATATAGGAATGGTATTTCAGAAACCGAATCCATTCCCCATGAGTATATATAATAATGTGGCATATGGTCCGAGAACTCATGGGATAAATGGAAAAGCCAAGCTCGATGATATAGTTGAAAAGGCATTAAAGGGAGCGGCTATATGGGATGAGGTCAAGGACAGACTGGATAAATCAGCCCTTGGATTATCCGGCGGACAGCAGCAGAGACTATGTATTGCCAGAGCCCTGGCTGTCAATCCTGACATTCTATTGATGGATGAGCCTACCAGCGCACTGGATCCTATATCAACATCAAAGATCGAAGAACTGGCATTAAATCTGAAAAATGAGTATACGATTGTTATTGTTACACACAATATGCAACAAGCAGTAAGAATTTCTGATAACACAGCTTTCTTCTTGATGGGAGAGCTGATAGAATATGGTGATACGGAAGAGATTTTTGAAAAGCCTAAGGAAAAGAAAACTGAAGATTATATAACGGGAAGGTTTGGTTAAAAATGAGAAGTAGATTTGATGAGGAACTTTCAAGACTATCCTCTGATCTGACCACAATGGGGGCACTTTGTGAGGAAACAATTCTGACTGCTGTTGAGGATCTGTCAAAGGGAAATACAGATGCACATCAACATATTGCGCCATTCGTGGAAGAAATCGCTGGAAAAGAGAAGACAATTGAGTCACAGTGTCTGAAGCTTTTATTGCAGCAGCAGCCAGTTGCCAGCGATCTTAGACAGATATCAGCAGCTCTTAAGATGATAACGGATATGGATAGAATCGGTGTTCAGGCATCTGAAATTGCAGAGATAATTGGATTCTTGGATGGTCGTACTGGAAGCGAATGCGAGTACATCAGACAGGAAGCAATGGAAACAATCAAGATGGTTAACGGAGCGGTAGATGCATACGTTAAGCATGACGTTGATCTGGCTAATAAAATAATAGATATGGATGATATAGTGGATGATCTGTTTTGCAAGGTCAAAGCATTTTTGATTGAAATGATAACGAGTAATCCGGATGATGGCGGATATGCCCTTGACCTTCTCATGATCTCAAAATATTTTGAGAAGATCGGTGATCATGCCGTCAATATAGCCGAGTGGGTCATTTTCTCTGAAACAGGAGTCCACAAGGGAGGAGCCTGACCATGATATGGTGCGTTGAGGACGACAAAAGCATTCGTGAAATAGAGATATATACACTTAAGTCAACAGGATTTGATGCAATGGGTTTTTCAAATGGAGAAGATTTTTTTGAGGCTCTTCAATCAGAAAAACCGGAACTGATCATGCTGGATATTATGTTGCCCGATGTGGATGGTATCGAGATACTGAAAAGAATAAGAAATGAAGTGGATACATGTAGTATTCCGGTCATTATGGTAACAGCCAAGGGACAAGAGTATGACAAAGTCCAGTGCCTTGATTTAGGTGCAGATGATTATCTGGTTAAGCCCTTCGGAATGATGGAGATGGTATCCAGGATCAAAGCGGTACTTCGTCGTGTAGCACCACCTGAAGTCATGCATGTGCTTAAGGTCGGAAAATTGGAATTAAATACAGATGAACGAACAGCTTATGTGGATGGTGACAGAGTCCAGCTCACGTACAAAGAATATGAACTTCTAAAACTATTTATGGAAAATCCGGGACGTGCTTTTACAAGAGAACAATTATTTTCATCGGTATGGGGAGATGACTATGTAGGAGAATCAAGGACAGTAGATGTACATATTCAGACGCTTAGAAGCAAGTTGAAATCATATGAAAAAATGATAGAGACAGTAAGAAATGTGGGATATAGGTTGGAAGTAAAGAAATTGTAAAATCTATGGTTTATGTCAAGAAAATATGAAATATAGTCCGGAGGTCAAAACATATGAGGTCTAAAATATTCCGTTCGACATTTTTTGTGGCTATTATCGTTTTTTTATCTTGTCTTGTGCTGATAATGGGTGTTCTAAATGAATATTTCGTAAATATTCAGGAAAAACAGCTAAAGTCCGAACTTGTATTGGCATCTACGGGAGTAGAAAAATCTGGAGTATCCTATCTAAAAAAGATTAAAAAAGATAGTGAACGTCTGACACTTGTGGCTCCTGACGGAACTGCTATTTATGATACATGGACAGATGCTTCCAAGCTTGAAAATCATGGAGACAGAAAAGAAATAAAGGAAGCCTTCGAAACAGGAATTGGAGAGAGCCAAAGATATTCAGCTACTTTTACAGAACAGACATTGTACTATGCAATTAAACTCCCATCGGGGGATGTGCTTCGTGTATCAACAGTCAGACTGACCATGCTTACAACGATACTTGGCATGCTTCAGTCAATAGCTGCTGTGATAATGATTGCATTCATATTATCATTAGTTTTGGCAGGAATAGTATCAAAGCAGATAGCGAAACCACTTAATGATCTGGATCTTGATCGCCCACTTGAGAGTGATACCTATGATGAATTGGCGCCTCTTTTGACAAAAATAGAACACAGTCGACGTGAGATCGAGTGGAAGAAAGAGGAATTAAGAGAAAAAGAAAAGGAATTTGATGCCGTCACCCAGAACATGGATGAAGGTATGGTACTTATCAATAAGAAACATGAAGTAGTTACCATCAATCCTGCGGCCAAGAGATTCTATGGTTATACTGAAGATCCTGTGGGTAAGAATTTCCTTCTCCTGGACAGAGATGTTGAAGTCAGCAAAATGATAGATGAGGCAGAGGATAAGGGACCGTCAGAGAGAGTTAAGGAGCATCAGGGAAGAGAGTATCAGCTTCACGCCAGTAGAATTACTTCACATCAGAATCCTATTGGTACAGTAATACTGATTTTTGATATAACAGAAAAAGCTTTTGCAGAGCGAAACAGAAGAGAATTTACAGCAAATGTATCTCATGAATTAAAATCACCGCTTCATTCTATTATGGGAAGTGCCGAACTGATAGAAAATGGCATGGTGAAGCCTGAGGATATGACGAGATTCGTGGGAGTCATCCGTAAGGAAGCATCTAGACTGGTTACTTTGATAGATGATATCATACAACTGTCAGCGCTCGATGAGAAAAAAGATCTGCCTTTGGAAGAAGTATTTATAAAGAGCTTTATCGAAGAAGAAATCGAGACTTTAAAGCCAATGGCAGAGAAAAAGAATGTGATTGTCAAATGTACAGGCGATGAAGTGGCATGTAATGTATCGAAGCAGCTTCTTCATGAAATCGTCTATAATCTGGTGGATAATGCCATTAAATACAACAAAGAGGATGGAAGTGTAGAAATAAACACATCTTATTCCAATTCAGGCAGTGCCCAAATAGTAGTTCGGGACACCGGAATCGGTATCCCACCGGAACATCAGCCTAGAATATTTGAACGATTCTATAGGGTAGACAAGAGCCATTCCAAGGAAGGCGGAGGAACGGGTCTCGGTCTGTCGATCGTAAAACATGCTGTTCAGTATATGAATGGTGATGTAACGCTTGAAAGCAAGGAAGATGTAGGGACTACAATAACCGTTGTACTACCTGTTAAGAATTAGCGAAATTACCATATTCCCATAACAGATTGCATTATGAGGCTGACGGCGGTTATGCCGATCCAGCAGACAGCACCTAGTAAGAGTGGCTTGCCACCGGTTTTTATAAGCTTAATGATATTACTGTTTAGACCGATGGCACTCATTGCCATGATTATAAGAAATTTGCTTAATTCTTTTATAGGATTAAAAAATGAACTGTCTACACCGAAATTAACGGCAATTGTTGTGATAATAGAGGCTATTATAAAATAGAAAATAAACATAGGGAAGGCTTGGCGAAATTTGAAGGTGTGTTCACCTGATTCGCCAGTGGCCTTCTTTTTTTTGGCTGTTATAAATGACAGAACAAGGGTTATGGGAATAATAGCAAGGGTTCTGGTGAGTTTCACGGTAACGGCCTTATCAAGGGTAGCAGTTCCCAGGGAGAATATACTGTCCCAGGTAGATGCGGCAGCAGTAACAGAAGATGTGTCATTAACAGCAGTTCCTGCAAAAATGCCGAAGGCCTCTCCGGAAGTAGTATTCATGCCTATTGCCTGACCGAAGATCGGAAAAAGTATTGCAGCTAATACATTAAAAAAGAATATTACAGATATAGATTGGGCAACCTCATCATCATCAGCATCTATTACAGGAGCGGCTGCAGCAATGGCAGAACCTCCGCATATAGAAGAGCCAATACCGATTAGTGTGGCGGTGTTGCCCGGGATCTTCATAACCTTTTGCAATAAAAATGCGAGGATAAGTGATGTAGATATAGTGCATACGATTATTGGAAGCGATTGTTTCCCTGTTGTCAGGATTATATTCAGGTTTAGCCCGAATCCTAGTAGTACAACAGCGGCTTGCAGTATGTATTTTGAGGTAAAAGAAATGCCTGATTTTTTATTACCCTTTTCCTGCCATAGAAGTGTGATCATCATCCCAAAGATAATGGAGAATACAGGACCGCCAATAGTAGGAAATCTCCGGCCAAGGAACCATGCCGGAATCGAAATAGCCAGACATACTATGAGTCCGGGGATCTTTTCTCGTACGCTTTTAATGATATTCATAATTTTACCTTTCTGATTGATAATAGTTAGTTACAGAACTAAAAAGTTCTGTTGATCAATGTTTTCTAGAATTTAAGTATTTATTTTTTATACATGCAAGATTGATTTTATTATTACATAGCGATAAAATCTAATTATTAATATTTATAATATGATAAAAAAAAATTATTGATAAAGCT
>JAGOLM010000078.1 GCA_017994075.1 Lachnospiraceae bacterium | reverse complement strand
TTTTATGCTCCATCATGCTTCTCTGGATGTCAGATATTGCATTAGTTTCTTTAAAAATGTGCTGTCTCCGGAAATGTTGGATAAAATACCCATTGCATCCTCTGTGAGCCACCGTACATCTTCCTTTGCTTTATCCAATCCTGTCAAAGACACATATGTAGTCTTGTTGTTTTTCTCATCCTGACCATGAGATTTGCCGGTTTTATCCGAGCTACCCTCAATATCCAAAATGTCATCTACGATCTGAAAGGCAATTCCAATATCATGTCCGATTTCTTCGGTCTTTTTAACAGCTTCATCCGAAGCTCCAGCCAGAACCGCACCAATCATAAGCGAAGCTTCAATCAGACATGCGGTTTTCTTCTCATAGATGAATTCAATTTTATCCTTGGTCATGGTATAACCATCACCATTGTCCTCTTCAACATCAGCTACTTGCCCGCCCAACATGCCATTTATGCCTGATTTATCAAAAAGGATTCTAATAGCCTTGACCACACTTTTAGTCTCATCATCATTAGAAATCAGGTCAAATGCACCTGTTGCTGTTTCAACCGCATAATTTAATAATCCATCTCCGGCCAATATACCCATGGCCTCTCCGAATTTAGCATGTGTAGTAGGATTACCGCGTCGAAGCATATCATCGTCCATTGCAGGCAGATCATCATGAACCAGTGAATACGTATGTATCATCTCAATTGCTGCCAAAAAAGGTTCTATGATCTTACTATTACCGCCAAACAAACGAAATGTCTCCAGCATTATCACCGGGCGAAGTCTCTTACCTCCCACCAGTACGCTGTAATTCATTGCTTCCATAACGGTTTTTTGAAATCCCTTTTCCTCAGGCAGATATGTGAGTAGAATACCATTCACCTCATCGGCCCGTGATCCAAGTTCTTCTGCAACGTCCATCAAGTTACTCCTCTACTGCTGTAAAATCAGCCAGATCTCCTGTTTCTGTAATGATCTGAACTTCTTTTTCGACTCTGTCGATTTTAGTATTACATTCTTTAATGAGCTTGGTTCCACGTAGGAACAACGAAAATGATTTTTCGAGAGGAACATCCTCTGCTTCCATCTCTTTCAGAACCCCCTCAAGTTCCTCAAATGCTTCTTCAAGTGTCTTTTCGTTCTCTTTTATCTCTGTTTCACCCACTGTTTTCTCCTCCAAATCCCCCAGTTTACAGTTTAATGTATTTCCCTCTGATGTCATTTTTTTCAATGTTCTTTGCTACGGCATGTATCACGCCATCATGCATGATCATATCGAAGCTATCTCCAACCGTCACTGCATCCACACCCTTTAGATGCTTGCCGGTTTTATCTATAGGATAAGAATAACCGCTATCTAATTTTTTAAGCGGCGACACACTGTCTAATCTTCCGGAATCCCCGATCAGTCGCTTTTTCATGGCTTCCACCCTGAAAAGTAATATATCCGAAAGCAGTTTCGAATCAGGCACCATTGATCTGGTAGCTCTGATGGAATTTTTCATATTAAGCTGTAACAAAGTGCTGCAATTTTCTAATCTATTCTTATACGACAACAGTCTCTGCTCCGGAGAATTAGCGGCCAGTCTGTGGGACAAGACTTCCAGTTTATTCTTCTTTTTCTCCATCACATATTGCATCCATTGTAGAAGTTCATCCAGATCCTCTGCGTATCTGTCCTCAACTTCTTCATATCTGGTAACTGCCTTTTCAGCGGCTTCCGATGGAGTCGCTGCCCGCATATCGGCTACAAAATCAGCAATCGTATAATCTGTCTCATGGCCAACTGCGGATATAATAGGAGTGTCACAGTCAAAAATCGCCTGTGCCACAATTTTTTCATTAAAAGACCACAGATCTTCGATAGAGCCGCCCCCGCGACCGACTATCATTACATCCAGGCCCATCTTATCAAGAGTCTCAATTCCATGAACTATTGATCCTGCCCCGGACTCGCCCTGAACAAGTGCCGGACACAGTACTATCTTAATATACGGATTACGTCTCTTCGCTATCCGTATAATATCCCTGACTGCCGCGCCACTTGGTGATGTTACGATCCCCAGGCTCTTTATATATTTAGGAATCTCACGCTTATATGTAGCATCGAACATTCCCATTTCTTTTAATTCTTCCTTGAGCTCAAGGTACCTCTGGTATAATACTCCGCTTCCCTGCTGCTCAATTTTTTTGGCAACTATCTGATGATAGCCACCCTTGGTATATACCTGAATGGTTCCGGTTATAACAACCTTGTCACCATCTTTCATACGAAACTTCATGGGCAGGACATTACTCCTATACATGATTCCACGCATAGAACTCTTCTCATCCTTCATAGTAAAATAAATAATCCCCGAAGGATGATAATTAACGTTTGAGACCTCGCCGGATATCTGCAGGTTCTCTAGAAATGTATCCTGCTCGATCAGTCCCTTTATGAAATTATTTACCTGTGTTACAGAATAAATCATCCAACAACCTTTGCGAGAACTCCGTTTATAAATGCCGGAGAAGAATCTTCTCCATACTCTTTTGCCAGCTCTACAGCCTCGTTAATTGCTACGCCAAAGGGTAATTCCTCGATTTTGATCTCGTATACTGCAAGTCTCATAATCGTAAGATCGACCTTGGGCATACGTGTAGTCTTCCATCCATCCGATGTATCGTTTATAACCTTATCGATCTCATCGATATGATCAACTACATCCCTAGATTTGGTTTTAATGTATTCAGCATCTTTTTCTGGATAAGGACCGGCATCTTCAAAATATGTATCGAACTGCTGATTAACGTCCTCTCCTTCATAGAAATTGGCCTGAAAAAGGCCTTTAAATATTTCTTCACGGATCTCGTGTCTTGTCATGGTTCTATTTCTCCTGAGCTTATTTTGCGGAAGTACTGTTTATAATAACAGTAGAAACTTTTACATCTACTGCCTTGATCTTGAGATCCGTCATGTTTTCGACTGAGCTCTTGACCTTTTCCTGAACTGCTTCCGTAACCTTCATTATTGAATATCCATATTTTACAGAAAGAATAATCTGAATAGATAACATTCCGTTATCCTCATGGATCAATCTGATAGCCTTGGATAATTTACTCATCCCGGCCTTAGGTAAAAGCTTGTTGTTAATTCCGCCAGTCAATGTATCAACACCTTCTACTTCCAGTGCTCCCAGTCCGGCAATAGCCAGAATTACTTCTTCATTAATGGTTATGCCTTCTCTGATGGTAAATGTTTTATCAGCCATCTTGTTACCTCCAAAAATTATAAATTTCGACGAGTAGAGTATACCACACTTATGGTCATCAAGTGAACCTGAAATAATTGTTGCATCATCCCAACGATCACTTCTAAAGATTCAGCGCCCGAAGCACTCCATGGTGAAAATTAACCTCTGACCAGAATATATGTCCCAAAGAATCTCTTTTATTTAGAAGGGGACTAGATGCCAATCCTCTTTTATAATAATCTCTGATCCTGACCTCATCTGTCTCTGATATCTCTCTCATCAGGTACTTTTCCGGAATCATTGAGAACAGGAATTCATCATCACATCTAAGTTCTCTCTCTGTCAATGCCTTTTTCAGATCCTTTTTATTAATATAATATTCAATCATCGGAATGACAAAGGGGCATCCACCAAGAGACATATACCACGTATTGCGTCCGGGTCTGGTGTTAACCTCCAGTATTCTCGGCTGACCATCAGCTCCGTTCATAACGTCAAAATTGGCAAATCCCTCATAATGGGTTTCCTTTAATATGCGGCTGACGTATTCCAGAAGATCCTGCCTCTTGCCACCCTCTTCAGAGATTATCACCAGCGGATTACCGATTCCTGACGCACTTCTGTCCTGAACCAGAACATGGCCTGTGGAGCTTGTCACTATCTCACCATCTACTGAAAATGTTGTAACTGTCCTAAGTGCATCATCTCTAGGTGATAGGAATTCCTGGATCAAAAGTGATCTGTCATAGGATGAATCGGAAATATTTTTAATGATTTCCTTTAATTGTTTTGCAGACTCAGCCTTATAGACTTTGTGTCTGTCCCTGATCTCAGCAAAATGCCATGCTGCTGAATTGGAGGGCTTGGCTGCAACAGGATATTCAAGATTATCCAGTGCATCCAGATCTTCCGGAGATATAACCTTGATCTGTGTGCCATCAGTAAGCTTATCAGCTCTATCTAATGCTTCTTTTCCAAATGGAACTATCCATGTCTTGGGATATGGAACTCCCAGCTTGTCACACAGTCCATAGAAATTATCCTTCTGCGTTATTCTGTCCAGAAGTTCAAAATCAATATATGGAACTACATAGCCCCAGCTCTCCAGCTTATCCTTGTTTTTTGAAAATGTTCTGGCATTCCAATCTCCGGCTCCGCCAAAGATTATAGGCTTCTTATCCCCAAAAGAATCTTTGTGATCTTCTAGCCACTTTATCAGAACATCCGGCTGGTCAATATTGGGGATAACCTCATAATCAGCCCATTTGCTAAGAGATGTATATTTGATATCTGCAGTTGCCAGTACCTTGGTCCTGACTCCATACTCTGTAGCAAAACTTCTAACAAATGAATAACCTAACGCATCTCCACCGATCACTATTGGTTGAAATGGTATTTCTATTTTGTTCATTATCTTTTACTCCTATAATACCAACTACTTCGCTAATCTGTCTGCCATTCTTACAATCTCCTGGTAGGAAACTGCCCGGTCAAATCTGGATTCGGCAAGGGCTCTGGCATTTCTGCCCTGTCGATCTCTTCGGTCTTCATCATCTATCAGACATTTAATAACGTCAAAAAGTGCATCTACATTGCCAGGTTCTACGTTTTGACCACAATCATTATTGTCTAAGAGTGCTTTGGCTACAGGATTTTCCAGCGTACTGATTATCGCACTTCCTGATGCCAGGTAATCCCCTATCTTATTCGGAATGCTCTGTGGAGCTCCCTTTATAAAGGAATTAACTACAATATCAGATTGATTCAGATAAGCTGCCATCTTGGGGTAAGCGGTATAACCCAAAAATTCTACATTGGAAGCACCCAGTTCTTCTGTAAGCGCCTGCAGTGACTCCATATTAGGACCGGTTCCCAACAGTTTGAATCGTATATTTTTACGATCACCCGTTTTAGTATCAGAAGTCTCATCTTCCAATTTCCTGGCAGCTCTTATCAGAGTCTCTATATCATAGCTCTGTCCCAGCG
>JAGOLM010000077.1 GCA_017994075.1 Lachnospiraceae bacterium | reverse complement strand
TTTTTGTGATATATTTTTTTATGTTTTGAGGTGTTTGAATGGCAATTGACTACATGATAATCGGTAAAAGAATACAGGAAAAGAGAAAGGCCAATGGCTGGACTCAAGAGCAATTGGCTGAAAAGCTTCAGGTAACTGTGGGCTATATCAGTCAGATTGAGCGCGGAATAACCAAGGTCAATCTAGAGATGCTTGGCAAACTTTCCAATCTATATGATTGTAATGTCGCCAATCTGATCACTGATTCCAATTCTGAATCTGCTCAGTATATGAATAATGAATTTTCATCCTTGATCGATGGATTAGATAGTAATGAAAAGCGTATGTTTAAGAATATGCTTGAGAGTTATGTTGCTGAAAATCCGCCAAAATACGGCGATAAATAAACCGGTATATAAATACATGACATATTTTTTCTAAATCTAATAATAAGAAAACGGGATCTGAAGCAATTGCCTCAGATCCCGTTTTTTATTATCAACTATTTGTTTTATGTTTCTATTTATATTTATTTATATTATTTTCGTTCTACTGTTTTTTAATTTAATATATAATATTTTTTCCACTACTTTTATCAGTTCACCAGCATTTACATTACATATCTAATGCCTGAACTGCCTGAATAATAGGAGGGATCAGCTGTTTCTTCCTGGAAACCACATTTTTCAGCAAAATCTTTTCCGGTAGGTCCTTACTGTCATTGAACGCTGCTCTTACTACATTGCCAGAATAATCGCCATCATATATGAGTTCTGTTGTCTCTTCAAAAATATCCGTAAGCATTACAAATACCATAGAAACATTCTTTTCGGCACGAACCGTTGGCAGATAATCTTTAAGTGACTTTTTGATATCATCTAGCATTTTTCTAGAAACAGCGCTTACCTGAGATACTCCAAATGAAATATCATCAGCATAAAAAGTCTTGTAATCCTGATATAGAACCTGTTCAGGTGTCTTGGCTGAGAAATTGCTTCCGGCCTCAAACATAGCATAAGCCAGTTTCTCGCTATCCTCTCCTGCTATTTTGGCCAGATCTTCCGCCGCCCTTTTGTCCTCTTCTGTGCATGTAGGAGAACGAAACATCAACGTATCTGATAGAATCGCTGATAACATAATTCCTGCTATTTCTCTTGGAATCTCTACGTTTTTCTCCCTATACATAATATATATAATAGTAGATGAGCATCCAAGTGGCATATTCCTAAAGTATATGGGCTGAAGCGTCTCCAGTGATCCGATCCTATGATGATCCACGATTTCCAGGATCTCTGCCTCATCTATTCCATCAACTGCCTGAGATTTTTCATTATGATCTACCAAGATAATTCTCTTTCTCTTGGGATTAAGCAAATTTCTACGGGAGAATATTCCAATATAATGATGCTTTGCATCTAAAATAGGAAAATCTCTATGTCTGACCTTACTTACTTTTTCGGTAACGTCATCGATTTTATCAGTAGGGAAGAACTCTATAAGATTTTCAGTTGCCATAAACTTCTTGACCGGAAGACTCTGATTGATAGTTCTTGCCACGGTGTATGTATCCAGTTCTGTGGATATAAGTACACATTGTATAGACGCTGCCTTTTCCTTGACACGTTTGTCTACCTCATTGCCTCCGGTAATTATCATACAGCTAGGCATATAATCGAGATAGCTCATCAATCGTTTCGTGTTGTCTCCGCAGATTATCAGATCATCCTCATTAAACATATCGCCCTTGTCTGCCTTCATCTCTGAAGGTACGATCACTCTTCCTCGGGTAAGGTATGCATGAGAATTACCTGTTATCATATTGCCATCAATTGTTTCTATGATATTTGAAAATTGTGTCTTGGTAGTACTTAAAATATCATTTGATATCGTATCCATATATGAATTGGCAATATCGCCTCTTACTATGATTCCCGTTAAGAATTGCTGGCTATCCACAATCGGGAGCATAACTACATCATTTTCATTCATGATGCTCCAGGCCTTTTTCAGTGATACATTCTCGCTGATTCCACCTGTTTTTCTGAATTCTATATCTCTAATCTCAGTGCAGACATCTTCTACTGTCTCCGGAACCTTGACTCCGAATCTTTTCAGTACATATTCTGTCTCACTGTTTAGATCTCCTGCCTTCTTGGGAATATAATCATCATCTTCAGTAGCATTTTTTAGATATGCGTACGAAATTGCTGCACATATTGAATCAGTATCCGGGTTCTTGTGTCCGATTATCCACACTGATCTGCCATCGTTTTTCATTATAATTTCTTTCTATAAACTTTAAACCTACAATATTTAAAAGCGGCAAACATATCTGCCGCTTTTTTTAGTCACTGTATATTAATATATATATATCAATCACATAATCAATTACTTTTTCAAGCTATATCTATTGCTTCAAACTGTCATCTTGATATTACTATATCAATCCCATCTGTAAAAGTACCATACATATAGCAGCACCAAGATTGATAAATGTCATAATAATTATAAATACATTCTGACCTTTGATACCTCTGGCATTGCTCTCTATACTATCCTTGAGCTCTTCGGTATTATCCTTTTCTGAAACCAGATCCTGAATATTTCTATACACCTTGACATTCTCTGAATGCACCTTTTCAGAAAGTTCATTCTTAATATCACTTAGACCATCATTCATGTTCTGAAGCGTGTCCTGAACAGCTTTGGTCTGCTTGTTGGATATGTCTTCTGTTGCATCGACCTGATTCTGAATCTTGTCCTGCATGGTCTTCATAGATATCTCAACGTTTCTCATCAGATCATCTACTCTTGAGTTGACATTAGACACCAACATATCGGCCTCATCCAGTTGTCTGTCAAGAGAATCCTGAAGCTCGATATTTTTTGCTTCCTTGGCCCTTACAAGAGCCTCAAGTTCTTTTACTCTTCTCTCTCTTGCACTGATAAGCGTCTGAAGTTTTTTCGCTTTATCTCTAAAGGCATCGATCTGAAACAATAACAGGTCTCCCCCGTTATCATCCTTGGCAAATGCCTCAGGAGTTTCCTTCTCTATTTCCGAAGTCTGCTCTCCATTTATGGTATCAATCATCATAACTCTCCCAAATTAAGTCGCACTAATATCTTATATTAGATTATTTTCTATCCTAGTTTAGCATTTATTGATTTTTATGTCTATACAAAAAATCCGGCTCATAAAGAGCCGGATCCTTTTATTTCATTTATTACTAGATTTGTTGATTACTCGCCTTTATACATAGCTACGAGCTTCTGAAGATGCTCATAACGATCTCTTGAATCCTGCTCGGACTGGGCGAAGAGCTCAGCTGCCTTGGTAGGATTGATCTTCTTAAGTGCTGCATAACGGTTCTCACCAGCCAGGAATCCCTGTTAGTCTCCGGTAGGAGTCTTGGAATCAAGAATAAATGCATCCTTGCCATCTGCTGCAAGAGTAGGATCATATCTGAAGTTGAACCAATAACCAGACTCAACAGCAAGCTGCTCTTCTGTCATAGCCTTGGACATACCCTTCTTGATACCATGGTTGATACAAGGTGCATAAGCAATGATAAGTGAAGGACCTGGATAAGCTTCTGCTTCTGCAATAGCCTTAACACACTGGTTCATATCAGCGCCCATAGAAATGGATGCAACATATACATAACCATAGCTCATTGCGATACCGGCAAGATCCTTCTTCTTGGTGCCCTTACCACCTGCAGCAAACTGAGCGATTGCTCCAAGAGGTGTAGACTTGGAAGACTGACCACCTGTATTTGAATAAACTTCTGTATCGTAAACCATGATGTTGATGTCTTTGCCTGAAGCAAGTACATGATCAAGACCACCAAATCCGATATCATAAGCCCATCCATCACCACCGAATACCCACTGTGACTTCTTGGCAAGATAATCCTTTTCGTCAAGGATATCCTTAGCATTGGACTCGCTGTCCTTTTCAAGAGCTGCAACCAACTTATCTGTAGCTACTGCATTATCGATACCTACATTGAATGTGTTCTTCCAATCAGCGATTGCAGATTTAAGATCAGCACTCTTGGTAGTTCCCTCGATATCTGTAAGTTCATCTGAAAGTCTGTTACGGATTGCTCTCTGAGCGAGAAGCATACCATAACCAAACTCTGCAGCATCCTCAAACAGTGAGTTAGACCATGCAGGGCCATGTCCCTTAGCATCGAATGTGTAAGGAGTGCTAGGTGAGGAGTTGCCCCAGATTGATGAGCATCCTGTTGCATTGGCGATATACATATGATCACCAAACATCTGTGTAAGCAGCTTAGCGTAAGGTGTCTCACCACAACCTGCACATGCTCCAGAGAATTCAAGAAGAGGTTTCTTGAACTGTGAGCCCTTAACAGTTGCAATCTTATACTTCTGAACAGCTTCTTCCTTCTCAGGAAGTGATACAGCGTAGTCGAAGTACTTCTGATTGTCCTCAACATCCTCGAACGGATTAAGCGCAATAGCTTTTTCCTTGGCAGGACATACATTTACACAAGAACCACATCCAGTACAATCCATAACTGATATATTAATTGCGAACTTGTACTGAGGCATTCCTGTCATATCCTTCATTTGCATTCCTTCAGGAGCACTAGCAGCTTCATCAGCTGTCATAGCTACAGGACGGATTGCTGCATGAGGACATACATATGCACAACGGTTACACTGGATACACTTCTCAGCATCCCAAACAGGAACGTCTGTTGCGACACCACGCTTCTCAAAAGCAGCTGTGCCTGAAGGAGTATCTCCATATGTATAATCCATAGTAGCAGAAACGGGAACTGTGTTACCCATCTGACCATTTACCTTGTGCTGGATATTTTTAACGAACTTAACCTGGTCTTCTCTTCCCTGTGCAACTGCAGGTGAAAGATCATCCTCTTTACAATCCTTCCAGTTTGCAGGGACATTAACCTTGACATAAGCTGTAGCTCCGGCATCAATAGCGTTATGATTCATCTTGACGATATCGTCACCCTTCATTGAATATGAAGCTGTAGCTGCGTCCTTCATAAGCTTGATTACCTGCTCTTCAGGAATAAGTTTGGTAAGTGAGAAGAATGCTGACTGAAGTACAGTATTAATTCTCTTTCCAAGTCCGATTTCCTTACCGATCTTAACACCATCAATGATATAAAGATTGATGTTATTATCAGCAATATATTTCTTAACCTGTCCAGGAAGTTTCTCATCAAGTTCTTCAACTGTCCAAGGGCAGTTAAGAAGGAATGTACCACCTGGTACAAGGTCCTGAACCATATTGTACTTATAGATATAAGCTGTACAATGACAA
>JAGOLM010000076.1 GCA_017994075.1 Lachnospiraceae bacterium | reverse complement strand
ACAGAATACGTTTTCCAAAGAGCAATGAAAATATGATGTGATCTATCGAGCCAGAGTTCGCGAAGATTATCGTAAAATGCACGTTATTGGAAAGTTCCAGACAGTGGGCGAGGATACACGTGTAGCATTTTTGGTTTATACGGAAGTGAACCCCATAAGTTAGACGCTATAGCGAAGCATTTTTAAATGCTTCGCTATTTTTATGCTACTTGACGGAGTCTATATTCAACAGGACTAATCCAAGATAGTTTCTGTTTGATCCTTAATCACAGTCATGTGCCTGGTTAAAAAGTTTCTGTATATCCTCAGGCAAGTGGTCAGGCAGCATTTGCTTGATATGATCTTCATTTCCATCACTTATAGCCTGCTCATAATACCAGCACTTAAACTTGATCATTGCCATGTTTTTTTCGAGTTCATCCATCTTTTTCTGAAGGACTTCTCTCTGTGATTCAAAAAGTTCTTTTCGCTTGGAATATGTAGAAGCACCTTCCGCACACCATGTCATAAACTGTTTTATATCTTTAATTTCCATTCCAGTTTTTTTCAAACATTCTATAACGTCCAGAGCCTCTATTTCCTTGTCAGAAAATATACGGATACCTGAGGAACGTTCTATACTGGGAAATAATCCCTCCTTGTCGTAGTATCGTAAAGTGGAAATAGGAAGATGAAACATCTTTGAAACCTGCCCGATAGTATACATAAATAACTCCTTTTTTAAAAAAATAGTATGAAGATCAAAAACATTTAAAAAGTACTTGACCTAAAGTTAGGTTTATGTTGTATGATGCATAATATCAGAAATAAAATAATAAAGCAATAAGGAGATATAAGGAAAGGTAAATGACATTTATGAAACAGATAATTGAAGATAGGCAATTCGATATAGAAAGAGCACTTTATAATCTGAAGGATACGAGAGTAAGTAATTGCATATTCGCAGGACCGGCAGATGGAGAGTCTGTATTAAAAGAAGCCAGAGATATTGAGGTGGATCAGAGTCAGTTCTCACTACGATATCCGATGTGGCATGTAAAGGGATATACAATGACCGGAAGTACAATGGATGAATATACGCGTGCGGCATTATGGTATGCTGATCACGGAAAAATAAAAGATTGTACTCTGGGTGGAATAAAAGCAGTCAGAGAATGTAATGATATACAAATGGAAAATTGTAAAATAGATTCCCCGGAATTTGGTTGGAAATGCAATAATATCATTCTTAAAGATTCAAGTGTTACTTCAGAGTATATTTTTCTGGATAGTAAAAATATCAGATTAGATAATGTTAAAATGAATGGAAAGTATTCTTTTCAGTATATAGAAAACCTGGAGATCAGTAATTGTGATCTGGACACAAAGGATGCGTTTTGGCATAGCAAAAATGTAACGGTAAGAGATAGCGTTATTAAGGGAGAATATCTGGCATGGTTTTCAGAAGGTCTAACACTGATTAACTGTAAGATCATCGGAACCCAGCCTTTATGCTACTGTAAGGATCTGAAACTAATTAACTGTACAATGCAGGATACGGATCTGGCCTTTGAATATTCTGATGTAACAGCTGATATTCGTGGAAATGTAGAGTCCATCAAAAATCCTAAATCAGGAACGATCACAGTGGATAGTGTAGGAGCGATCATACATGATGATCCGGTTATGGAATGTTCTGGTCAGGTAGCAATCAGAAACTAGGAGCATGGTTAATAATCTAATTAATATAGCTATTTGTTTGAGTAAAAAATATAAAGCTTAAATTTGCATTTAATTTAAAATTTCATTGTTGTAAATCCGTAAAAGTGATAACATACTAGGCTAAATGAAGTGAAATTAATTCAGATATTCGGAGGACTATATAGTATGGAGATAACAACAGTTTTAGGAATTATTGCCGGGGTGGTTGCCGTCGTTGGAGCAATGATTTTTAAGAAAATTAGTTTTACGGTTTTATTAAATCCTGCAGCATTTTTTGTTATTATTGTAGGAACGATCGCAACGATTTTGAATTCATTTCCGGCTAAAAATCTAAAATGCTTAGGCGCTTTATTTAGAGTTCTGTTTACTAAGAGTAAGGGTCAGAATGAAGTTGAGATTATCCAGACGATGATCGATATGTCATCTATTGCAAGAAAAGAAGGAACTTTGGCATTAGAGTCTAAGGTTCAGGAGATTAAAGATCCATTTATAAAAAAAGGTGTTAGTATGATAGTTGATGGAACATCTGATGAAACTATCGAAGACATCCTCAGCACTGAAATATCAGCCATGGAAGACAGGCATGCAGTAAATGCGAGCATTTTCTCGTCAGCCGGAACATATGCTCCCACCCTAGGTGTTCTAGGAGCGGTATTTGGACTGATTGCTGCAATGTCACATATTGATGATACAGCTGCTATGGCTGAGGCAATTGCGGCTGCATTTGTTGCAACCATTCTCGGTATTTTTACCGGATATGTTTTGTGGAACCCATTTGCTAAAAAGCTGAAAGTCAAAAGTCATGATGAAGCCGTACTAAAGAGCATGATAGTAGAAGGGATACTTTCAATTCAGAAGGGTGATTCTCCCGTTATGATTCAGGAAAAGTTACTGGCCGTATTGCCCCCTAAGAGGCGAGAAGAAGTTCTTAAAGAGTTAAAACCGGTTTAGGGAGGAATGCATTATGGCGAAAAGAAAGAAACATCAACACTCATAGGAAGAAGAGGGTGGAGAAGCTTGGTTGCTTCCTTACTCAGATCTGATGACCTTATTGCTAGCAGTTTTTATTGTATTGTTTGCTGTAAGTAATGTAGATAAGGCAAAAGTGGAGAAAATGTCGGGGGCCTTCAAAGAGATCATGATGACCGGCGGAGCAGGAATATTTTCCGGTGATAGTAAGGATGTTGGAATCTTTCCTGATGGCGGATATCCAAATATAAATAGCAAAAATTATTCTCAAGAAAACGCACAAACTAAAAATGAGGCTACCACAGATAAAGATGTCCAGGAATTTCTAGGTGCCAATGAGATGAAAGACATGGAGGCATTGAAAGCTGAGATTGATTCAGAGCTTCAGAGCGAAAATGTCGCATCATCAGTTACAACTAGTATTGATATGCGAGGACTCGTGATCAGCTTTAATAATGCGGTTTTATTTGATTCTGGAAATGCAAAAGTCAAAGAAGAAAATGAAAAAGCTTTATTGGAAGTCGCTGCTATGGTCAATACCACCGATAATTATATCCGTATTGAAGGGCATACAGACGATATTCCTATAAACTCGAAGATATATGCATCTAATTGGGAACTGTCTACGGCAAGAGCATCAAGTGTAGTGCGATTACTCATTGATAAGGGTAATGTATCGCCCGAGAGACTATCGGCAGTCGGATATGGAGAATATAAACCAGTAGAGAGTAATGCAACGCCTGAAGGCCGTGCCAAAAACAGGCGTATAGATTTTATTGTTATGAGTGAGAAGTACAATAATCTGGAAAAGCAGAACTAAACATATTATGTGAAACCCTAAGGTTAGTAAACTGATCTTAGGGTTTTTTGTCGGGTTTAGATTGCGTTATATTTAAATATGAAAAAATGTAGAATTCTACAATTTTTCTTGATAGACACCAAAAAAGATGAGTTGGGATTTTCACGAGAAAAAAATATAGATCTCTATATCACAGGCTTAAATTCTAAAATGTTATCATCTGATATTGTTACAGAATTCAGAGATAAGGCGACAAATATCAACCTGGCACCATTGTCATTTGAAGAATATTATAATTATTCCGGACTTTAAGAAACTGAGGCATTTTATGAATATATGCAGTATGGTGGTATGCCTTTAGCTGTCTTGAAAAGTGATGAAGTAGATTTTCGGGCGCAAAAAAATTTACGTTTTCTTTATATTCAGGTATGCAATGATATTTCAAATCCAGATACTAGAGCAAGAGAAATACGACCATATATGTTGTTGAATGATCAGGTTCAAAAAGTAATCGTTGTTAATAGGCCAATAAAGGAAACAAAAGACGAAAATGGATTTACTATCATTGGTGTAATGGAGTTTCTGTTGAAATTTATAAAATAAAATATATGTAATTTAAATTCTATTATGCTATATGGCAATCAGCAAAACAAGCATAACCCCTGGTTATTATTCTTAACTGATAAATAACTGCAGATCAATTGTTTATGTAAATATAAGTTGCTATTATTATATGAAAGAGCAATGGCCTTGCAAAATAATGATGGAGGTAATTATATGAAAATAAACGAAACCATTCGAAAATATAGAAAAGAACAGAATCTCAAACAGGAACAGATTGCTTTATCAGCAAGCTAGCGGCATTTGTAATACGCTGGAACATACCATTTCTATTTTGTGCAAAGAGAATGAGTATGATCAAGCACTTTACTTTGCAGAAATTCTGAATCAGGTGTCGAATATCTTTGAACTTGGTAGTTATATTGGTGATTCCACATATTTCCTGATCTATATGGAAATGAAAAACTCTGATAAAACCATAGAATATCTTGAAAAAATGCTTGGCGGATTTTATAAGAGATGACCCGAGATATATGGAGCTGATATGCTCATTGCTATAATAAAAGGCCTCCTATTGATAAAAATTTTATCATAGAAGACCCCTTATCCGATCATTTGTTTATTAGTTTACAGAAAAACTTTTACAGTCTCTTTATATTAATCATCATTGTTTTGCAACGCATCAAAGTCTGTTTCACCGGTTCTTACCTTAATGATATGCTTTACATCGTATACAAAGATTTTGCCATCACCGATATTCCCGGTATAAAGAACTTTTCGTGCAGTTTCAACAACCTCACTAACAGGTACTTTGCTGACAACAATATCAACCTGTATTTTGGGAAGAAGATTCATTTCAAAGCTAACACCACGATAATATTCGGTTAATCCCTTCTGGATGCCACATCCTAGAACATTTGTTACAGTCATGCCTGCCACGCCGATTTTATTCATAGCAACTTTTAAATCTTCAAATTTTGACTGTTTCATGATAATAACAACTTTAGACATTTCCGGTTTGTCAGCTGCGGCGTCAACACTGAAATGGGAAACAGGAACAGCTTCTGAAACCGGTTTATCAGATGTTACTACAACCGGCATGGTTTTAAAATCTTGAATCTGTGGCACAGGTGCATTATCTTCAGAATAGTAATCCAATTCACTTTTTACCAATTGCATATCGGGATAAGCGAGTACGCCCATTTCAGGAATATCAAGTCCATCTAATTCAAATGAAGGTTCTACACGCAGTCCCCATATTTTATCCAACGCAATTAAAAATACATAGGATACACCAAATC
>JAGOLM010000075.1 GCA_017994075.1 Lachnospiraceae bacterium | reverse complement strand
AAGTTCTATAACAAAAACGATGTTATAAGGACATTTGATGTCGATAAAAATGTAAAATGCAAAGTCACACAGCTAGGTGGCAGCGCTAGTTATGATGTTAAGACCGGAACTCATACAGAGACCAAGACAAGAAAGGTGGATGGCAACCGAAAACCATTACAGCAGCTCTTGGATGCTTTGCAGGTGTAATCATTGCAGCATTTTTCGGATGGGCGTCAGCCAAGGTAGCGGGAATCTCTACATTTCAGACTAATGAGGCAGAGGCTCTGATGCTGGCAAAATCCACATTCGATCTGCACATGAGAGGTATGTTTGTAAGTGGAATACTTATAGCAGCCATGGGAGCAGTAATGGATGTATCTATGACAATATCATCAGCTCTTAGTGAGATCCATACCCTTAATCCAGAGAGAACCTTTGCTCAGTTGGCGAAATCAGGAATGTCAATAGGAAGAGATGCTATGGGAACTATGGCCAATACACTGGTACTGGCCTATGTAGGAAGTTCATTTAATATGATGGTGGTGATCTTCTCCTACGGAGTGTCCTTCACTCAGCTGGTAAATACAGATTTTGTTGCTGTGGAAATGATCAGGTCTATTGCAGGATCTCTAGGAATATTCTTTACGGTACCTGCAACATCTATAATAGGTGCATTTCTTTTGAGCAGGAAGAAAAAATAGTTTTACTCAAGATAATTAATGGAGCTTGTTTCAACACAAGCTCCATTTTGCTATAATAACAAAGTGTGAATTTGTGGGAAATAATATCATATAAAAATAGCATGAAAATAAAGATGTAGAAGTGAAAAATTAAATAATAATAAGGAAATAACAAGAGAAAAGAATTATGAATAAGAAAGTATATAAGACACTGGAATTTGATAAGATCATAGCCCGATTAACTGAACTTGCAGGTTCGGCTCAGGGAAGAAAATATTGTGAAAATCTTACTCCGATCACAGACATAGACAAGATCAAAGTGAGGCAGCAGGAGACCGAGGATGCCGTTAGACGTTTATTTAGATTCGGTAACATATCCTTTTCAGGTATAACAGATGTGGCACTATTCAGACAGAGACTGGATATCGGCGGATCGCTCAATCCTTCAGAACTCCTGGCGATTGCAGGGATTTTATCAGTGGCAGGAACTGCGATCAGATATGAAGATCAGGCCAAAGGTTCCAGAGGCTATAATGGCGAGGAAGATGAAAAAAAATCTGGAGATTATCTTACTGATTATTTCGATTCACTTTCACCGGTTAAAGACCTAAAGGTAAGGATACAGAGCACAATACTATCAGCTGACGAGATCGCAGATGATGCTACACCGCTTCTCAGGTCTATACGTCGTGAGATGAGTGGATTCAATGAGAAGATACGTTCTGAGATGAACAGACTCCTGACGGGAAAAGTAAAAGATTTTCTTCAGGACTCTATTGTTACAGAAAGAGATGGAAGATATTGCATACCTGTCAAATCTGAATATAAATCTCAGGTACCTGGAATAGTTCACGATCAGTCCTCCAGTGGTCAGACACTTTTTATTGAGCCGCTTTCGGCAGTTAAGCTTAATAATGAATTGAAAGAATTGGAGATAAAAGAGAAAAAAGAAATCGAAAGGTTTCTATATGAGTTAAGCAGTGAGGCAGCAGAGCATATTACAGAAATCGATACCGACTATAGAATGCTGTCGGAGCTTGATTTTATTTTTGCCAAGGGCAACCTGGCAATCAATATGAATGCAGTAGCTCCTATTTTAAATGCTGAGGGACGGATCAATCTAAAAAAAGCCAGACATCCGCTACTAGATCAGGAAAAGGTCGTTCCTATAGATATCAACCTCGGAATAGATTTTAACCAGCTGATAATAACAGGGCCAAATACTGGAGGCAAAACAGTAACACTTAAAACTGTAGGTCTTCTAACACTTATGGCTCAGGCTGGGCTTCATATTCCGGCCGGCGACAGAAGTGAAATGGCAGTTTTTCACAATATATATGCAGATATAGGTGATGAGCAGAGTATAGAGCAGTCCTTGAGTACATTCTCGGGACATATGACAAATATTGTAAAGATCCTTCACTCTGTAGAGCAAAGCGGCAATCAGTCACTGGTAATGTTTGACGAGCTTTGTGCCGGAACTGACCCTGTAGAGGGAGCAGCTATTGCAACATCTATTCTGAATGAGCTTCACAGAGAGGGAATCAGAACGCTGGCAACTACTCATTACAGTGAGCTCAAGGTCTATGCTATTTCCACTGATGGGGTAGAGAACGCATCATGTGAATTCTCAATCGAGACGCTTAGTCCTACATATAGGCTGTTGATCGGTATCCCCGGTAAGAGTAACGCTTTTTCTATTTCAAAGAAATTGGGTCTAAGCGATGATATCATAAGTGATGCAAAAGATAGAATCGCTCAGGAAGACCAGTCATTTGAGGATATGATCTCTGATCTGGAGGAAAAGCGACTCGCTATGGAGAGAGTTGAGGACAAGATCAGGCGTGAAAATGAATCTATTGAATCTCTTAGGGCTGAGATCATGAAGGAGAAGAATAGCCTGGAGATTCAAAAGTCCAATCTGTTGGCCGAGGCTCATCAGGATGCTGCCCGTATATTGAAGGAAGCCAAGGATGAAGCTGATCAGACAATAAAGACCTTCCGTAAGATGAAAACAGATAGTCCTGACATGCAGAAAATGGAGCAGATGAGAACAGGACTTGGTAAGAAACTAAGTGATGCCCAGTCCAAAACTACTTTGGTTACGAAACTGGTTCCGTCGCCAAATGGCACGGTCAAGGCTAAAAATATAAAAATCGGGGATAAGGTCAGAGTCCTATCTATGAATGTGACAGGAACAGTCCATACCCTTCCGGATAAAAGAGGCGAGCTCCAGGTCACCATGGGAATAATGACTACCAAAGTCAAGCTGACGGATATTGAAATGGTTCCGGAGACATCTACTGCAGATTCTTTTAGAAAAAAGAAAAGAGAGGCTGTCTCTACAGAAAAATCATCGAATCCTAGCATGGCATCATTTGGAAAGGCTATGTCGATATCAACTGAGATCAAGCTCTTAGGAATGACATCGGATGAAGCTATTTCTAAGCTTGATAAGTATATTGATGATGCATATCTGTCTCATCTCAAGGAAGTAAGGATCGTCCATGGCAAAGGCACAGGAGCATTAAGGACTGCGGTACAGCATTATCTGGATGGCAACGCATATGTAAAAAATCACCATCCTGCAGCGTTTGGCGAGGGTGATGCCGGAGTAACGATTGCCGAATTTTATTAATGGCAAGTTGTTAGTGATATAGAATTAGTGATATGTAATTAATGATATAAAAATTGCCCCCTTGATATTTTTCATTTAATCTTTGTTTGCTATAAAAATAACTGTATTCAGTAATATTTTTACCAGCTTACATCGAGATTTAAATATATCAAAGGGGCAATTTCTTTTTTAAAAACTATTTCAATTGATCATAAATTGCATATTACAATCTTCATAACAACAATTCATTCATATAGTAAATATAAGTACAACTTCGTACTTTATTCCAGGTTAAGAGTCCTGCTTAGGAGCCATCTTGTTATGAAGAAGAAGATAACAGCGAAAGCGAGAGATACGATTATACCACTCCATCCGTTATTGATAACGACACTGACATCCTGGTGCTTTTCAACGAGACCATGGTATTTGTCGAAAGAATTCTGGACCTGAAGAAGTGAATCGATCTTGGATTCTATAAATGATATTACGAAGAATGCTACGATTCCTACTAAGACCTTCATCTTGCTAACGAGCTGACCTAATGATACGCAGAGATAAAGAGTAATAACTAGTTCAACAATACCGATCACTGTACCCAATACAGCCTGTGCAAACAGCTGGAAGAATCCATATTCTCTTGCCTGCTTCAGTAATTGAGAAAAGATTTGTCTAGCACCTTCCTGGTCATGTGCACCAAGGTTTAAAAATAAGCATCCGAAGATTATGGCAATTGCAATTCCGGAAACCATGATACTGATGAGAACCCACAGAGAAGCGCTTAACAGCTTGCCGCCAAGCATTGAAGAAGTGTTGACAGGAAGTACATTGGTGAGATGGCCTCTTGCTCCGTAGATCGTACTGTTATACTGGGTGATCTGGATGATCATTGCAGCGATTATTATACCTATGATAAAAGCAGTTACAACTACAATAAGGATTCCGAATATGATCTGAAGCGATCCGTTTACAGCATTCTTCTTAACGAGGTTATAAGCCAGGACGATACCCTGTGCCAATGAAAGCAGAAGCATAGCGAGTATCCCGGGTAATAGTTTTCTACCTGATTCTAAAAAGTCATATTTGAAGATTTTGATCAACATCTGAATTCCTCCCTAAACAATTCATCCACACTCTTACCGGTTCTTTCACGAATAGAATCTGTCTCTTCGTGAAGCACGATATTTCCATTTTTTATAAATAAAACATCGTCAAGAATCGGTTCTACATCGCTGATAAGATGTGTAGAAAGTATAACAACAGCATCCTCAGCATAATTTTCTACCAATGTTTTTAAAATATACTCTCTTGCAGCAGGATCTACACCGGCGATAGGTTCGTCCAAAAAATATACCTTGGCACGGCGGGAAAGTGTAACTATCAGTCTGATCTTTTCCTTGGTTCCTTTAGAACAGGTCTTGATCTTCTGATTAAGAGGAAGACCAAGTGGTTCTAGGAGTTTCTCGGCTCTTTTTCTGTCAAAGTCCTTAAAGAAATCTTCATAATAGTCCAAGAATCCTTTAATGGTCATATATTCAGGAAGAAAATCATTATCAGGAAGGTATGCAACCTCGGCCTTAGTATCGGGTCCTATGGGCATTCCGTCGATTAGAAGTTCTCCTGCTGTGGGCTGTAAAAGCCCATTGAAAAGTTTGATAAATGTGGTTTTGCCACTACCATTCGGGCCTAAGAGACCTATGATCTTGCCTGGCTGAAGCTCTAGAGTGATACCGTTTAGAGCGGTGAGACGGCCATATCTCTTAGTAAGATTAGTACAACTTAATCTGTTCATATCTGTTCCTTTCGTTTACTATTTAGTATTAATTTCTCTTGTAGTCGATTACTGCTTTTCTGATTTCGTCATCGCTTAGTCCCAGTTTCTCAAGCTCAGAATACAATCTTGATATTTCTTCCGTAGAAAGATCAATTCGGAGCGCAGTAAGTTTTTTTAGATCATCCGTTACATATCGCCCGCTGGTTCTTTCAGTGTATATAACACCTGATTGCTCTAGCTCGGAATATGCTCGTTGCATTGTGTTGGGATTAACACCGGCTTCAATAGCCAAATCTCTTACTGATGGGAGCTTGTCTCCGGGTTTGTAAGATCCGGAAGCTATCAAAACCATTATCCTTCTAGTCAAC
>JAGOLM010000074.1 GCA_017994075.1 Lachnospiraceae bacterium | reverse complement strand
TTCAAGAGTTTGCCAGTTGCCCCTGTATAGACAACATTCTCGCCATAGGTATTTTATAGACTTCCGGCCTATCATCCACTCGACCACCTCTGGTTCGCATTTCCTCGCCATGACGCGTTAGGGTGGCTCTCAGCCGACTTCACCGAGCTTATAACCCCTCACAATGTGCAACTGTAAGACGCTATTCGGAGTATTAAAGGAAGCGTTTCATGGCGTTACCCAATCATTCCACTTCTTGGAAAATAAGTTGTTGTTACAACTAGTAAACTAATTGCAACCCTCGCCTTTTGTTTATTTATGCGGCGAAACGGGTCGCACCTTCGTGGATACTGGACGGTATTATACATATATCAGATTCAAACTGATCTGCAAATTCCTCGAGAACACCAGGGTATAACAGGGCACTTGCACCTCTGGTAGAATATTCATTACTGAGTATAAAAAGGGGAGAGAGGGATATATCAGGATCATCACCCGCGAATTCGATCCCGGACAGTTCCTTAAGTGCATCTATCATAGGTGTTACCTTGGGAGGAAGTATCTTTGGGGTATTGATCCTGGCATAGTGCATAATGTCAGCTGTTCCTACACCCCATTTGTCCAGGTGCTCCTGTCGTAGGGAAATAGATGCGATCTCATCCTGAAATATTCCGACTATATAGCGGAATGTTATGGCCATATCTAGATATGGTATAGATACCAGATCTGAAACATTCTCTTTTCCGGTTAATTCAAATACAATTCTGTTTTTAGATTTTTCAAAGTTTTGTATATCTTTTTCTAAAATCATTAATCCTCATTTCTTAGGTTTTGTCTGGGGAACAACACCTGTTAATTATCTTATGGATTTATATTGTTTATAGCAATTAATAAAGTCTGAAATGAAAATTAAAAAAGTATAAATACTGTTTGATTTTAGAAAAAAGTCAGAGAAATTTTATTAATTAATAATAAAGAATGAAGAAAAATCTTCTTTTTTTTCTATGTTTGAATTTGTTGTCAAAATGGAAATTATCATATATAGTTTGATATAATAATAACATTAAACAAAGCTTTTTTAGATATTTAAGTGAAGGTTTCGTTATTGAATATATATATAGATATTTGTGGAGTGGAGAGTCAGGATATGAAAAAAGGAATATTTAATGAAGGTACTGACGATAAAATGACAAAAGAACAGTATGTAAGAGCCAACACCAGGGCACTTATAGTTACTTGTCTTACTTTGATTTTTATGATTATTTCCAAGGTGTTTGAGATCGGAAGAAGTGGCGTGTCTACTCAGATCGGAATTGAACTGGGAGTTGCTGTTTTAGGTGGCATAATGATTGGAATCGGATATATAAGAGAGAAGACTTCCAGAAAGGGAGCTGTTCTTTTGATGGGTGGTGTATCCGTGGTCTATTTTATAATAATGGTGTTGGATACAAATACATATTATTTTGCTCTTGGACTTCCTATTTTATTATCCAGTATTATCTATCTGGATAAACGTCTGACCAAATTTGGTATTCTTTTATATTCTGCGTCAGTATTAATAAATGTTGGAAAAACCGGTTATTTAAATGGAAAAATTGAATTAACGGAAGTTATTTATGTTTGTGCTCTTCTTTTAATATGTTTTACTGCATTTAGCGTTCTTACTCTTTTAGTTGATTTTAATGAGGAAAATAATGCGGTTATTTCCGAAAATCATGAAAGAGAGATGGACGCAAGCAAAAAAATGGTATCGATCGCTAAAAATATCTCAGAGCTTTTCAATAAAGCAAAAGAGAATGTGAATGAGGTCGAAGAAATTATGAATAACAATCTGGATGGTATGACCAATATCAGTAATGGGATCGAACACACTACTCAGTCAATAGTGGATCAGGCTGATAAGAGCAATAAAATAGCAGGAGTAGCTGATGAGACCCAGAGTAAGTGCTCAGAGATGCTTGAGCTAACAGGAAATACTTCAGAAACAGTTAAAGAAGGTACGGATGTAATATACAAGCTCGAGGATGCATCGGAAAAGGTTAAGGTAGCATCTGATGCTACAGCAGCATCTAATGATCTAGTTATGCAAAAAGTTAATGATGTCCATGAAATAGTGGGTACTATCATTAAGATCGCAGGTCAAACTAATCTGTTGGCACTTAATGCATCAATAGAATCTGCCAGAGCCGGTGAGGCAGGAAGAGGATTTGCAGTGGTGGCAGATTCGGTAAGAAATCTATCGGTAGAGACTCAGGAAGCTTCTGAAAAGATCGAAGATATCATTATTAATCTGGCGAGAGAGGCAGAAATTGCCAAGGACCACACTGATGAAACGGTTCTGACTATTACGGAACAGCGTGAGATGATAGATGAGACCAGAGATAAGTTCGAAACAATAAGCGAGAAAGTAAATGACATCAGAGTGAGATTTTCTGAGATCGAGGAAGCTATGGGTAAGATAGCAGATGCTACGAGTGCCATGAATGAGAACATATCGGATGTTTCATCTACCAGTGAAGAGATATCAGCATTATCCAATGTAGGAGTAGAAACTTCCAGAAATGCGCTGAACACATTTGAGGGTCTTAAGAACACACTTTCTCAGATCCATAATCAAGCTGACAGCCTGTCTCAGGATCAGAAATAATCACATTTTTTGTTTCTTAAAAAAAATATCAATGGTTCGGATAAGCTCCCAAGGTTTCATAGTCTTGAGGAGATATCCATCCGGTTTTAGTCGTATAACATTTTCTACATTTTCACGACTGTTTTGCCCGGTTAGGAACATAACCGGAGTATCCTTGGTTGATGTCTCTGAACGGATCATTTCTAATATCTGAAGCCCATCTGCAATTGGCATCTCGTAATCAAGAAGTATCAGGTCAGGAGTGTGTTTGGCCAGATATGTGATGGCATTCATACCGGAATTAACCATGGTGATATGGTATTTATCATGGAGCCACTCATGCACGCTTCTTAGATATACACTGTCATCATCAACGATTAGGATGTTGGGCTTTTCATGATCGGCTAATTCACGGTCGAATTCATTGATGAGATCCTTGACATTAATGGGACGTTCAAATTCCTTTTGAATCATATTTTCAGGAAAAATAGAATGCATCGGAACAAGCTCTTCCCTTGAACCCAATAGATACAGAGCTTTATCTTCTTCTATGCATTTATCTTTGATATATATAAGAGATTCTCTGGTAATATATGTCATTTTCCCGAGATATAATATTATGATATCACATTTGGGCAGACACTCTTCTAGAGCCTTGATCTCAGGCTTGACAGAAACGATTTCGTAATGAGCTTCTTTTAGATTATTGATTATAGCATCTACCAGAAAGGACATTTCCAACCTGATAAATAATATTTTTTTTGAGGCCATCAAGGTATTCTCCTTTCGAGAATAGGCATCAGATCATCGTGATCTACGTTTTTAATCATTATTTTTATTTTCTTGAAAAAATCCTCATCATCAATAGGAACACTGTACATTGACAGTTCTTTTATCACGTAATCAGCACTATCAAAATCAAACACACTTACAAATTCTTTTATGGCAGAAATTGCTGCTTCAAAACGCTCCTTGGAAATAGGCTGCTTTTCTTCATCTGCTTTTTCACCGGCATATTTTGAATCAAAAACGGCGGACAGTTTTTTAAGCAATTTCTTAAAATCATTAATAAAAAATGGAGTTTCTTGAATTATGATATCTGTATTTCCTTTTATCACGGCTTCTTCTAATCTGAGAGCTTTCTTGGAAAAACCCACAGCACCAACGAGAGAAGAAGTACTTTTCAAAGAATGGACTCTTATCTTGTAATCGTGGTAGTCGTATTTTTGCAAGTCTTGTTCTATTAGTAAAAGAGTCTCATTTCCATTTTGCAGGTATTGCTCTAAAACATCTATATATGTTTCAGCACTTCCGCAGGACTCGATTCCTGAGACTGTACTGATTTCATCACATATGTCATTGATAGTTTTTATGAGAGGAGTCAACTGGTATTCCGAGTCTTTGCCAGAGGAATCATCATTATTGCTTTTAATATATATGAACTTTTTATCAGGTATATATTTTTGAACTAGTTTGTATAATAATTCCGGTTTGGCCGGTTTTTCCAGATAATCATCAAATCCAACAGACAGATATTCATCCTTCATACCGGAAGCGGTATTTGCAGTCAAAATTATTGTGGGTGTATTGCTATTCATACCAGAATCATCACTTCTTATTAATCGAAGAGTCTCGATGCCGTCCATTACAGGCATTAGATGATCCATAAATATAATGTCATATTTATTGAAAGAGGCCATCTTCACGGCATCGCTGCCGCAATTGGCTGTATCTGCATTGATGTGTTTTTTGTTGAGAAGCTTTTTGACGACGGTTAGATTCACATTATTGTCGTCAACAACCAGAATTTTAGCTTCGTGAGAAAATATGTCCTTATATTTATTGCTGGTCTCTTCTGATATTTTGTGTGTTTTCATATAAATATCCCCTTGAATTATCATAATTTTATCATAATTATAGAAAATTGTCTTAAAAATATAAAGAATAATAGATTTTTTTTGAAAACGTTTTTAGAGGATTTCTCTTGACGATAAAACCTACAAATGATAGTATAAAATTCGATTGCTTCGATGGCTCAGTTGGTAGAGCAACGCATTCGTAATGCGTAGGTCGCCGGTTCGAATCCGGCTCGAAGCTTGAACACAAAATGCTGCAAGATCCTTTGAATTATAGGATCTTGCAGCACTTTTTTATACTTATCTACATAACTTAATTAATACTTAATTTTACTGAGCAGGAGTAACAGCACCACTCGAATCTATGTTGATACCCGTAGAGATGGATCGAAGATGGGCGTAAACGGATTCAGCCTGATCACTCGAAGCTGAGGATTCTTGACTGCCTACGGCACCTTGGGCCAAGTATGTTTTTGAATTATTGGCATAGGCAGGTATTATGTGGCAGGAAATAGAATCCCCGGAGATGTTTAATTTAACTGCAGCAAGGGGATTGGTGTTCTTGAAAAACATAAAATTGCCCAGACTATAGAAAATAAGCTTACCTTTATAAAATTCAATACCCTGAAGCACATGAGGATGCATACCTATTACTGCATCTGCTCCTGCGTCAATATATTTGTGAGCAAAATCCACCTGATAATCCTCAGGATGATCGGCATATTCTTTGCCCCAGTGAACTTCTACCAGTACATGGTTATAGGATGCTTTTGCCTTTTTTATTTTTGCTATCAATTCATTGGGATCATATGTAGTTAGCATTCCTGGAGTTGAATTGTCGATATTCCAGCTACCTGAGGGAATTACTCTTGAGCTAGCGAGAATAGCAAAGGTCTCTCCATTTTTATTTAAAACAGCAGGGGCAGCAGCCTCATTATAGGAATTGCCGCCACCAACAGTTGAAATCCCTGCACTGTGAAGAGTACTTAGAGTATCAGTATAGGCATCCTTGCCGTAGTCGAGTGCATGATTATTGGCAACTCCGGCTACATCCACACCCATTTCGGTGAGAATA
>JAGOLM010000036.1 GCA_017994075.1 Lachnospiraceae bacterium | reverse complement strand
AATATTATATTTTGAAGTTTTGTTTTGGGCATAAAAATGCCCTCCTTTCATGGTTCTGAGACAAGTGTTGTTCATAACCATGCTGAGGGCATGTACTGTTTCCAATTATACCTATGTCATTTTTCAATTAATCGTATGGAATCATAACATAAGTCAAACAAATATGTAAGCACTTTTTTATCCAGCATAAAACATTCCGTCAAACAGGTCTTCACATTTTTTTCCACCGACAGTGCAATTTCCACCTTCTGATCCTGTTTCAATATCTACTCTGTATAATTCTCCGCTTTCTGATTTTAGAATAACGTAAGACTTGGCATCAGTTCCAAAAAGCGTTAATTTAGTTTTGCTCGGTATCATGATCTTCTTTTTGGAATCTTTTCCTGAAGCATCTGATAGACTTGCCATAGAAGATATCTTGGTCGTCTCTATTTCAGCCTTTGTTGTAAGTGTAACAGGATTTTCCTTCATTATTTCGTTGTTATAGTAATAATAATCAGTTTTTGGCGTAGGTACTCCATCGTCTCCTAGTTCATACTCTCTTGCAATATACATTGTGCTTAGAAGATTCACTCTTTTCTGCATTATAAAATTATCTGTATTATATGGCGTATCATCATAGAATCCGCATCCCAAAAATCCACTTGATCCAGATTCACCATCTGCCTTGGCATCAACATGGTTGATCTTGCCATTTTTGATTCGATATACGGTTATATTTCTATAGTCATTGTCTCCTGATAATTCTATATAAAGATATGTGGTTTTGCCGGAACTTGCCATAAAACATTTTGCACTGTAAAAACCATCTTGTTCAAATGAATAATCAACACCATTATATGTTATGGCCAGTCTGTTTTCACCATCCACATCATTGTCATCCCCTGCGAAATTCCAGATAAGCTTCTTTTCTCCATCATCCTTTATTTTAGTCTCTCTGTTTTCAGGTATTTCTCTAAAACATTCGGTACTAGCTTTATCTATGATATATTTTTTATTAAAAAGATCCTGATTATCTGAAAATGAAATATTTACAAACTGAGGTCCGGCTGCATAACCAGCCAAGGTTTCTGCTGAAAATATAACCGTAATACCAGTGTCTGATATCGTAAACTGAATCTTATCATAATCATTATCGCAACTTGACTTGATCTGGTTTTCAAGTGAAGTTCCAGACATCTCGCTCTCAATATCCGGATAATTTTTTCTAAGGGTATCAGCTATAACCTGTGCCAATTTATTCATATCAGTAGTGATATCAGAAAGCACAAGTGACTTGCCCGTCTGAGTATCAATGTTGATGCCTCTGTATTCAGTGCTAGGGTGAGCTCCTCCGAGATTATAATAATCTGTCTCACTTAAACTTATGATACTTTTATCTGCTCTTTCTGTCTCAGCAGTATAATCAATCTCACAAGCAGCCTTATTTATTTCCTCTTTCCACATCGAAGCGGCATCCGAAAAGTGTTCGTCCATAGCTGATGTATGACGCCTTTTAATATCATCATTTATGGAAACAAGACCCTTTTTTGCATTATCATAGCCGGGATCAGCAACATCGGAATGATATCCATTCTTATTTATTTCTGAATGTGCCAATGTAATTACCGGATATTTGCCATTCAAAACATAACTTCCATCGCTTTCCTTGTACGGATATTCATAACTGATCTTAACAGGTAAAATATTACTATTTGTTTTCTCTGTATTAACACTCTTCTGTTTAGTTTCTTTTCCGGATACTATATCAGATTTACTGTTTTTATCACTGTTTTTAGTGAAGCTACAACCTGTAAGTCCTGTCCCGACCATCCCCAGCGTAAGCACCATACATCCCATTCGAAGCAAAGAATTATTTTTCATACCGTATATCCCCTTAATTTCCTCAAGCAAAATCAATAGTGTCTACTTATCTTTTCTTATCGTATCTTTTCATATCATATCTTGTCTTATACAAAAAGGCCGGACTACTCCGACCTCATATCTAAAATAATATATCAATAATTCAAATTCCAATTTTTGATTCAAATACAAATATCATTTTATCAAGAAAATCAGCCCTCAACAATTAGGAATCTTCCATCGGGAATAGGAAATATCTCAGATGAAGCCAGAATCTCTTCGTCAGACATATCATCTACATCAACTGATTCCCTCATATATTCAAGTGCTTCATCTCTATCATCACATACTACAGCCAGACAATCCTCTAGAAAGTACTCAGCCTCCTCTGGAAGCTCAGCAACATTCTCCGGGAAAAGCTGAAGCTGATTATTTAAAAACACCTCAATCACGTCATCATCATAACTATTTGTCATATCATTACCTCCTGAATATAAGCAGATTCACAGAAAATTATTAACATACAACAATCTATATAAAATTCTAAATTTTATCTCGTTCTGTTGTAAAGCGTTGTAAAGCATAGAGATTATAATACAGTAACAAATAAACTACAATCATAAATTTATCAGATTATATTTTTTTAGATTTTTATTAATTATGATCCCTATCACATATCAAGCTATCATATTTTCAGCACCATCATATATCAATCTATTACATATTCATCACTATAAATATCAAAGTCTGGATACTTGTACTTCTTTTTCCAGTCTAAATGAATATAGAATAAGATCCTTAATTGGCAGATCTAATGCCCGACCCGCAGCCTCACCATATAATTGTAGCTGCCTCGTATATCGCTCTCTAAGCGTTTCTTCGTCATTTACCCTATCGGTCTTGTAGTCAACAACTGTAATGCCATCATCATCGACTATAAGAGCATCTATAGTACCCTGAACCAGTGCTTCCACCGAAAAATCCTCCGGAAGTTCTTTTAATCCCTTGAATATTTTCTTGAGCTCCTCTGAAAATACAAAGTTCTGTTCCCTTAACAGTCTGTTTTCCTTTTGTGCACGACCCAGTAGCTTGGCTGTATCACTTTGCAAGAAAATAACAAGTCCTCTTCTATTAATGATCGCAGCTTCATCCTTAGTCAAGAATCCGGATTCTTCCATTTTATCCAGCTCTGCAAAAAGTTCTGATTCACTATATTCTCTTGTGAAATCCAAACCTTCCAAAGCACGATGCATAGCAGTTCCTCGAAGAGCTCCGGGATTTACCTTACTTTTAGTTTTTTCTGATGAAGCATCATGTATATCTTCTGTTTGGTTACATTCATCCATATCATTTGTAACAAATATATTTTCTTTGATCATATTTTTTTCAAGTAAAGTCTTATCAATCAGAGTTTCATCGATCAAAGTTACATTGTCATTGGTCTCAGAGTCTTTGATTATTGCTTCATTTTTTTCGATCTCCAAATGTTTGATCTCTGAAACAGAATATTTGTTTTTGAATTCATGTTCCGGTCCAAAAATATATTTATATTCCAGCTGCTTTTTTATTATCTCCATATCCTCAGAGGCTGCAGTTTTTAAAAGAGTATTTAATCTTAATTTTTCGATCTCATTTCTATCAGAGATCTCTGCCTCTTCACTTACATATTTCTCTATAGAACCTTTTATGATTTCATATTTATTACTGCCGTTATCATCCTTGATATTATAGATTGCCGGAAGTATCCACGACATGTAATTATTAGTTCCGATCTTCTCATACAGAGTAGGGCCTACCTCAGACAGTATCTCCAGCTTGTCCTCCATGGAGTAATCCACGGTTCCTCCAGAATATTTCCCTGTAATGATAAGTTTCTCCTTGGCCCTTGTCATGGCAACATATAGTATTCTCTGTTCCTCTCCCTTTTCCTCCATAGTATTTAGGAATTTAAGGGCATCCATATAAAATGAATTGTATGAGACCTTGTAATTACCACCTATTACATTCTTTATTGCCATTCCGTATTTAGGTGAGAAAACCATCTTTTCATTTCTAGAGCCGCCGCCTAATTGTCCTCCGGCACGTATCAGAAATACTACCGGGAACTCAAGTCCCTTGCTCTTATGTATTGTCATTATACGAACTACATCATCCTCTTCTCCCAAAAGTGATGCCATATCTATCTCTTCGTTATATTTCTTTCTCTTCCTGATATAATCCATAAATGAATAGAGATCATGGGTGGAATTATTCTCCATATTCTCTGCTTCATCCAACAGCTTAAGCAGATTAGCACGCCTTATAGTGCCTCCCGGTAGCGACGATACGTGATTTAAGAATCCTGTTCTGTCATATATATCTGATATCAGATCCGGAAGAAGCATATCAACCTGTCTGATCCGAAGTTCATCAAATAATTCAAAGAAATATATTAGCTTAGATTTTGTCGAAGCTTTATCATCTCCTGCTTCACTTAGATAATTTCGACATGCATTGTAAAAGTTGCTTCCCTCATCATTTCTCCTGATATCCATGAGTTCATCATTAGTAAGACCTGCTATTTCAGACTTGAGAACAGATACCATAAATGTATCCTTGTCCGGATTATCCAGGATCTCAAGGTATGAAAATATCGTTTCTACCTCCAGTGATTCGAAATAGCCTGATCTCTCAGCCAGAACAGCATCAACATTATAATCCTGAAGCGCCTTTAAAAGAACTGTCATCCTGCCTGTCTTATCGGTAGCACTCCTTGTAAGAATTGCGATATCTGAGAATCGGACAGGACGCATGAATTTCTCTTCTTTTTTCGTATCCGGATCAATTCTTTTATCCTGAACAGGGAATCTTGTATCTATCAGTTTTCTGATTCGTCTCGTTATAAGTCGGCTCTCATATTCAAATGCATTTTCGCACTCAGATGCCTCCAGATCCTCCTGTGACGGATCGACATAATATATCTCAGGGTCATAGATATGGTTATCCACATCCAAAAAATCAGCTCCATACTTTAGGCTGACCTCATCGGTATAATCCACATCTCCCATATCTCTTTCCATTACTGAGGCAAAAGTCTCATTTGTAATATCCAGTACCTGTTTTCTGCTTCGAAAATTCATATTAAGGTCTATTCTTATATGATCCTCATTTTCATCTGCAAAATCATCATACTTTTTCATAAAAATTCCGGGATCGGCCTGACGAAATCCATATATACTCTGCTTTACATCGCCAACGCAGAAATAGTTATGCTTACCTATGCTGTCTCCGGACACAGCACTTAATAGGACTTCTTGGACTTCATTGGAATCCTGATATTCGTCCACCATTACTTCTTCATAAAATGTCTGAAATTCAAGAGCAGCCTCTGTAGGTTCCATGGTGTCATCATCTACGAGTATATTTAGCGCATCGTGTTCGAGGTCTGAGAAATCCAGCACATTGGTCTCGTCCTTGATCCTGTTATATGCATCTCTATATTCTCTTGTAAGTCTGATTATCATATCCACAAGAGGTTTTGCAGACTGCATCTCATACAAGATTTCATTTATATCGTCCGGGACATCTTCACCTATAGATTTTACAGCGTTTTTCCATGGATCTCTAAGGATCTTCTGAACCAGTGTCTTGGTATCCGGATCGGCATCCTTTTTATTAAATCTTGGGAACTTGCCAGATGCTTCCTTCACAGCCTTAAAGAACTCCTCGGTTCCGGTCACCGATACCAGATCTCGTAAAACTTCTCCATCTTGCTTGATAAGGTCAGCAAATCCAGGGCAATGTCTATCTTCTTTTAGGAAAATATATGTCCGGTCTATTCGCTCTAGAATATCATTTATGACCATTCTCTTATAATAAGTATACTTTTCCATCCAAGGTTCTTTTAGAACATCAGAAAAGTCCTTAACATCATATAGATTGCTTATTTCATCCAACCATTTATCTGGCCACGCAAAGCTCTCTGATTTCTCATAAAAATTGGAAACAATATCTCTTATGTTCTGGTCGGAATTGGCTGTTTTATATGAAGCGATCAATTTCCTGAATATATCATTATTTTCTTCATAATTTTTCTCCATGATTTCATCCATGGCTTCCTGTTTCATAAGAGCACTTTCTGCAGGATTGACCACTCTAAAATCCGGATCTACATTTATTGCCTGAAAATTATTTTTCACAATATACGTACAGAAACTATCTATTGTAGAGATCTGGGCATAATGAACCAGGGTTTTCTGCCTGGAGATCCTCATATCCCCAGGATTAGCCTTAGATGCATTATCTATGGCCTTTCTGATCCTCTCACTCATCTCTCTTGCCGCATCTTTGGTAAATGTAAGTACAAGTATCCTATCAATGTCACATGGATCATCCTGAGATAATACCTTTTGAATGATCCTCTCGACAAGAACTGCAGTCTTACCAGAGCCTGCCGCAGCAGAGACTAATATATCCTTATGATTTTTATAAATAACCTTTTCTTGCTTATCGGTCCACTTCACAGCCTACTCCTCCGCTGTAATCTCAAAATTTGATACTTTTTTCAGATCTCTGTATGAATACCCATCCATGTCATTATCAAAATGGCAGATACTGTGATAAGGACAATAATCGCATCCGGTTTTATTATCAGTTCTATAAGGCTCACAGTCTATTTTACCTTTTGCCATTTTATTGCCCTCGTCCGTGATCAGTTTCCTTATATTTTTTCTAAGGGCTTTCCAATTCTCATTACCAATGGGTTTTAGCCCGGCTCCCGGTGCTTTGCCGAGTCCCAATAGCATCTGAGTATTATTATCGGAATTAATCAGTCCATCCTTGGCAACGACACTATAAGCCGCTTCCACTCCTATTTCTGTTTCAATATCAACGTCCGGTTCTGTATCCGATACTGCTTTTAAATTCCCTGATTTTGCAATCTTGGATCTCGTGACGCTGTTAGGATCTCCATTTACACGTACGTAAAAGACACCGGCCGGAACAGCCTCTAATCCTGTCTTTTTCTCTTCCATCTCAAGCGCAGCATCCATATAAAGGAACAGCTGTATCGATATTCCTCCATAGGCCTCTGTGGCACTTACATCTCGATTCCCGGTTTTATAATCTGAAATCTTGACCAGTATCTTACCATCATCCGAAGTATAAGTATCAAGCCTATCTATCTTACCCGTAAAATCCATAGTCCCGTTTTCCAGCGGAAAACTAAGACTATCCAGCGGAATATCCCTTTGTACTTCCCGAAGATCCACTTCAAATCCTTCAGGTTCAAAATGACTTGTCTTGACCTGTCTTGCAATAAGAGGTACGGTCACCCTAAGAGTATTTTTGATCTCTTCGAATTTAAATGCTGAAACAGGATCTTCACTGAATCTCTGCATATTTTCCTCGGCAGCCACCTCATCCATACTTTTTTCCAAAATAGAAATAGAATCGTTGTCACTTATATCATGCCATTTTAATTTTCTATCCTTGATATGATCAGAATATTTTTTCAAAACAAAATGATAGTAATTACCCATGGCAATATTAGAAATGTCATCCTCTTCCCATTCATTTAATCTCAAAAGGTATTTTAGAAAATATCCGTAGGGACATCTTGCATAGGTCTCTAGCTTCGATACAGATCCCTTTAGATTGTCGCTTACCATTTTTGAATTGATATCGCTTTCAAGCTTCTCCGGAACATGTCTGTAAAAAAGATTCTTCAGAACCTTTGCCAAGAATTCCTTATCATTATTATTCTCATATCTGAGAAGAGCTGACAGAAGCTTCTCTTCATTCTGATCCAATTCACCTTTTAGTTCTCTTGATAACAGAACGATCATATTTTCCCTGATGCTATTATCGTTGGTAATTCTCTTGATAGAAAGATCTGTTGTGTTTTCCCTTATGATCAGGCCCGGGAACATCTCTTTTATATCCTGATATAAATATGATACCTTTCTGGATTTGCCCTCTTTATCCATTCCGGAAGCCGTGATCACAAGCTTCTCTGATGGTTTAGATAAACATAGATATAGGTAATATCTCTGTCTAAAGGCTCTCTCTCTTCCTGTTGGAGCCAATTCAAATCCATTCTCTTTTAGTCTCTCTCTTTCCAATGCCGAGAGAATTCCCTGCCTTGTATCAGCCTTGGGGATCATTCCATCACAGGCTCCTGTCAATATCAGGACCTTAACATTATCTAGCTTTGTCCTCTCTATATCTCCAAATATCACGCAATCATTTGATGGCGGGATCATGCCTATTTTTAATGAATCAAATCCTGAGCTTATTATCTTATAGTATTCCTCCGGCGTAGTACTTTTGGTTCCTAAAAGTGAATCCATCTGTGCCAAAAGTTCCATTACAAGATCATAAATATTTTCATACTCTCTTTGTAGCGATGTGTCTCCACTTTCAGCGTACTTTTCTGCCTGGGCAGCTAACTTATCCTGAATATTGAACCTATCCATAAATATTCTAAGAGCATTTGAGACCGCAGATACCGATACATCCTTTTTAGTTACGGCATCTGTAAATTCTCTTACCGGAGTCATAAATATCTCTTTTTCAACATTAAGAACCGAAAGAACATCCTCTGTAAATGTCCTGTTTTTTCTCTTAAAAGAATTGGAATAGCTCTTATAACCCCTAGGTCTCATAGCGGTTATATAATAATCCAGATCATCTAATTCCCTTTCGGGCAACAGACCCATTCCGCATTTTAGGAACTTAAGTACATCTTTCGGTCGATAATTATACTGAATTATAACGAATAGCCTCTTTATCATCGCCAAAAGCGGATGCCCTGTGATTTTCGTCTTGGTGTCCAAAAACATAGGAATATTATATTTCTTGAAAACTGACATCGCTGTATATGAATACTCTTCCACAGAAGAACAGACTACCGCAATATCTGAGAATTTTCTGTTATTTTCCCGAACCTCATTTAATATATATGATGCCACAAACTCCATTTCATCATGAAAGTCTCGTAGTCTATATAGTTCCGGAAGAGCATCCCCTCTTCCGGTCATATCTATATCAGAAAATACCTTACCGTTTTCACGGAAAATATTTTCTTCTAGGAAGAAAAGGTATTTATTTTTACTGAATCTAGTATTCATAGGCGGTGGCAAAATAATGGGCTCATCTAAGCCTGTGGATGTCTCCTCACACAGTTTAATAAGGCTTGACGACATTTTCCTACTCATATAGAAAAGTTCCTGTTCCAATCCAGGTGCCATATAGCTTTCTTTTCCATCTAGAGTTATCGTCACATAAGTCTTTTTAGAAAGAGGAATCAGTTTCCTCAAAAGTTCCTTTTGAACCGGAGTGAATCCTGTGAATCCATCAAATACCAACGTACAATTTTTAAGCAGCTGTGATCTGTCTGCTACTTCTGTCAGTCTCTCCGGAATCTCTTCAGTAGTTATAAAATTACCATCTATAAATTCCAAGAATCCACGATATAGCTTTTCGATATCATCTATCTTAAGCTTGAAACGATTTGTGAATCCCTCTGTTTCTCCTATCTCCATCAAACCATTAGAATCTATCCCGTACTGAGATAATTCCGAGATAAAGGATCTTATCTCATTGATATACCCTGCCTTTTTTATGGAATTTTTCAGGACGCTGAGAGAATCTGCGTTTTCCTCTGCGACCTTTCTAAGAACGAGATTTTTGCCGGTATCACCTAGGACATCACTTACCGGAGTCCCAATTTCTCCAAATACTCTGTATGACAATCTCAGGAATGACAATATCTCAATATTGAGACAGGAATGCCTTGGATGCAGTCTGACCGCATCCCTTTGTGTCTGCATGGTAAACTGTTCCGGTACGATGATAAGATAATGTCCGGTAGGATCCTGTAATGATTCCCCGATGACTCTGTTTAAGGCCTCTGTGGTCTTACCGCTTCCCGAATTACCGATTATAAATTGTAGAGACACTGCTTATCCTCTTTCTGTTTATATTCTAAATGTATATATTTTCTAAATAAAAAACATATATATCTCATCTTATTCGCCAGATATAATTTAATATATATTATCTATTATCTCATTTATGCTAATCATTATATTAAACTATATGGGCAAAAATATCATTATCAATAAAAAAACCCTTGATCTATTTATATCTCCATTTGTAAAAAAAGATATAAATAATCCAAGGGTGTTATAATTTTAATCAGAATATTTGTATATTCTAGTTAGCTTCCATCTTGAGAAGCTTCTTCTCCTGATCAGCTGTCATAAGCGCATCGAGAATCTCTTGAAGATCTCCATTCATTACCTTCTCTAGCTTATAAAGTGTAAGGTTAATTCTATGGTCCGTCACACGTCCCTGAGGGAAATTATACGTTCTGATCTTTTCAGAACGATCTCCCGTTCCTATCTGACTGAGTCTCTGCTCAGAAGCTTCCTTTTCACGTCTCTGGAGCTCCATATCATATAGCTTGGTACGTAGAAGTGCATAGGCCTTGGCCTTATTCTGGATCTGTGATTTCTCTGTCTGTGAATAGATAACGATCCCTGTAGGATAATGAGTCAGACGAACAGCTGAATCCGTAGTATTGACACACTGTCCCCCATTACCTGAGGCTCTCATTACATCGATTCTGACATCCTTATCATTGACCTCAATATCCACATCCTCTGCCTCTGGCATAACCGCTACAGTACATGTAGATGTATGTATCCTACCACCAGATTCTGTCTCCGGGACACGTTGAACTCTGTGAACTCCCGATTCATACTTTAATACAGAATAGGCTCCATTTCCCTTTACCATAAAGTTAACTTTTTTCATACCACCTATGCCGGTCTCTTCTATTTCCAGAAGTTCCGTAACCCAGCCTCTTTCAGCTGCATAATGCTGGTACATTCTATATATTTCAGATGCGAAAAGAGCTGCCTCATCACCACCGGCTCCTGCTCTTATCTCCACGATTACATTCTTACTGTCATTAGGATCCGTGGGAAGAAGTATTATTCTTATCTGCTTTTCCAATTCTTCCTTATCAGATCTAGCCTGAGACAGATCATCCTTGATCATCTGTCGCATCTCTTCATCAGATTCTTCCTCCAGCATGGTCAAACTGTCATCTACTGTCACGCACGCTGTTTTATATTTCTCATATGCTTCTACTATCGGTGCTATATCGCCCTGTTCACGCATAACTCTCTGCAATCTTGCAGAGTCATTGGCAACCTCGGGCTCACTCATCATATTTAGAAGTTCATTATTTCTCATTACCACATCTTCAAGATGTTCAAACATTTTATATTCCTCCTGTTGATTACGACTCTTTTACAAATATTATCAAACCAAGAGCGCTACAACATTCCGAATACTATTCTGGGATTGTTCCCCATATCCTTAAGTGACCCCACTTCTCTATATCCTCTATTTATCATAAGAGACATAACCTTATCTGTCTCATCATAACCTGTTTCCATGGCAAGATATCCGCCATCCTCCAGATAATCTCCGGACTTGTCTATGATCCTTCGGTAAAAATCAAGACCATCTCTTCCTCCATCAAGTGCAATCAACGGATCATGATCTTTGACCTCACTGTCTAATCCCAATATCTCTATTGTAGGTATATATGGAGGATTAGAAACTATCATAGAAAACTTGGGTCCATTACCATTTTTCGAAAAATTATCCAGTGGAGAAAATAAATCTCCTGACATAAATACTGATCTATCATCAACCTCTAATAGTCCTGCATTTTTGGATGCAACTCTAAGGGCATCTGCTGAAATATCCACTCCCATCCCTGACACATCAGGTCGAAGCTTAAGTATTGAAAGCAATATACATCCGCTTCCGGTACATAGATCCAGAATCGATCCATCTTTTTTTAGATGATCGAGGCAATACTCTACCAGTGTCTCAGTATCCTGTCTGGGAACCAACACATCTTCTGTTACATAAAAATCAAAACCCATAAAATTCTGAGAATGTGTGATATGCTGAAGCGGAATATGTGTGGATCTGAGCCCGATAAATCTGCCGTACTGTAACAGATCAGTATCCTCCATCTCATCATCCATCTTTAGAAGATAAGAATTATAATCGAGACTGGTCACATAAAATAAAAGTTCTCTAGCATCCCATTCAGCGTCCCTGATCCCTGCTTCACGCAGTATCTCCTCGCCTCTTTTTTTTGCTTCTGATAATTTCAAATCATTCTCCTGATAATTTTAAAACGTTCTAATAAAAGCTATAGTCACTCCGCAAAAAAGAGCTGAGATATATTCTACCTCAGCTCCCTTCAATTCTCAAAAGATACACCCTTTGGAAATGCATTGTATTCTATTCCTCAGTAATACCGTACTTCTTATTGAACTTGTCAATACGTCCACGGGCCTGAGCTGCCTTTTTCTGTCCTGTATAGAAAGGATGGCATTTAGAACAAATTTCCACATGGATAGATTCTTTAGTTGAACCAGTTACAAATGTGTTACCACAGTTGCAAGTTACGGTTGCCTGATAGTAATCCGGATGGATACCATTTCTCATAATTTTCACCTCACATGATTTAATTTAAAAAGCTGAGAAATCACAGCCAGTTGTTTTTACATCCCGAAAACAGCCCTTATAATATATCATTGAAATACTATATATGCAATACTTTTTCGGTTTTTTTATAGAATTCTTCTTCTAAGTACCATTCTTATAAAGTCCGCATTGGTCCTGGTATGTGTAATCATATGCAGGATGTTTTCTGTAGCCTCATCCCTTCTCATACCGTTTAGTCCCTTGTGGATTATATTCATGGCATCTTGCTCTTCTGGCGTCAGAAGCAAATCGTCCCTTCTGGTTCCTGATTTAGCGAGATCAAGAGCAGGGAAAACTCTCTTCTCTGATAGTTTTCTATCGAGAATGAGTTCCATATTACCGGTTCCCTTAAACTCTTCATATACTACATCATCCATCTTGCTTCCGGTATCAACCAATGCTGTAGCTAGAATTGTAAGGCTGCCGCCCTCTCTGATATTTCTGGCTGCGCCAAAGAAACGCTTGGGCATATGCAGTGCTGCAGGGTCGAGACCACCTGAAAGAGTACGTCCGCTTGGTGGAACCGTAAGATTATAGGCCCTGGCAAGACGAGTAATACTGTCGAGAAGTATCATAACATCCTGTCCATGTTCTACCAGCCTCTTGGCGCGTTCAATAACCATTTCTGATACTCTCTTATGATGTTCGGGAAGTTCATCAAACGTTGAATATATTACCTCAACATTGTCTCCTGATATAGATTCCTTCATATCAGTAACTTCCTCAGGTCTCTCATCGATCAGAAGAACTATGATATGCATATCTGTATGAGAATACTTAACTGACTTTGCAACTTCCTTGAGTAATGTTGTTTTACCAGCCTTGGGCTGTGAAACGATCATACCTCTCTGCCCCTTACCTATAGGAGAAAAAAGATCTACGAGTCTCATAGCGATGCTGCTTCCAGTCATCTCCAGCTTGACCCTTTCATCAGGGAAAATAGGAGTCATATCTTCAAAATGTTTTCGCTTATATGCATCCTCTGGTTTGTAGCCATTGATGCTCTCAATAAACATAAGGGCACCATAGCGATCATTCTGATTGTTTTTTCTGGTTTTGCCCTTGATAAAATCTCCGGTTCTAAGTGAGAACTTTCTGATCTGTGATGGGGAAACATAGACATCATTTTCTCCAGGCATATAATTATCACTTCTGATAAATCCATATCCTTCAGAAAGGACCTCAAGTATTCCAAGAACTTCACTTAAGTCCTTATACTGTGATACATCGTTATCTGATTTTTTATTCTGATTGTTCTGGGAATTCTTATTAGCCTGCCCATTTTGATTGTTCTTGGAATCCTGATTATCTCTTTTTTTGGGTTCACTCTTTTCAGAATCTTCATCAGTTCGCTGAGTATTCTTATGATAAGTCCTATTAGTCATTTTCTTATCATCCTGCTCTGAATCTGAAGAACCTCTTCTGTTGGAAGTTCTGTTGTTTCTATTCACGCTGCGTCTGTCTTCAGATTTTTCAGTGTCTGTATCCGTTTTTTCATCAGAAGACTTATCAGCTGTATTTTTGTTAGCTCTGGTAGCTGTTTTTCGTATAGGTCTCTTTTTCTCTTCTGATGGTTCCGGTGTTTCATCATCAGAGGATTCGGAAGATTTATCATCAGACACTTCTGACTTTTTGAGCTTTGCAACTGCATTTTGCGTCAATGCATTTTCTAGTGTTTCTAGTGTTTCTGGTGTTTTCTCTTCTGTTTTTTCTTCTGTTTTTTCTTCTGAGTTCACATCAGACTCTGGCTGTGATTTTTTTGTAGTCCTAGTTGAAGATTTTCTAGCGATTCTAGATGGGTTCTTTTTCTCCACTTTGGATACTTTTTCTTTGTTTTTTTCTTTATCTGTATCTGTATCTGTATCATTCAAAGTCTCTGTAGATTTAGATTTAGCAGATAAATCGATTTTATCCTGCTTCATCATAGCATCTACCAGTCCGGCCTTGTCCAAGCGTGATATGCCCTTGATCTTTCTGGCCTTGCATAGATCCTTAAGAACAGCTAAAGTAAGGCTCTCATATTTAGCCCTCATATTACTCTCTGGCATCAATAATCTCCTTTATTTATTGATTAATACAACTAAAACTAAAAATTTATAACTTTCACAAAAACAAGTCATAAAAACAAAACCAAAACTAATTAGTAAAAATTAATGGAAAGAAAGTCTGAACCGACTTTTTTGAATTGATTTCTTTTGATTCGTTCATTATACTATCAAATCTGTAAAAATGCACCTGTTTTTTATATATTAGAGAGTTTTTTTGTATTTTTTAACAATAACTTCATAAATTTATTGAGAATTTTAATTTTATAATTGCAGTTTTTTAAAACATTATTAATTTTTATTACTACATTATTAATAAGGAGTATTTTTGCACAGTAGTGTGATTCATGTTATGATTAAATCCATATAGAACAATTTATGTATTTATAACAATTTTGATATTTATAACAATGGAGGCTAACATGTCTATTAATGAACAGTCCATTTTGCTTCATAAGAAATTAAACGGTAAGCTAACCACCGAATCAAAGATGCATATAACATCCAGCGAGGATCTATCACTATTATATACTCCTGGCGTAGCTGCGCCCTGTCTTGAGATAAAAAACAACCCCAAAACCGTATATGATTACACCATCAAGTCCAACACTATTGCAGTTGTCTCGGACGGAAGTGCTGTTCTCGGTCTCGGTAATATAGGGCCTGAGGCTGCCATGCCCGTTATGGAGGGAAAATGTGTACTCTTCAAAGAGTTCGGAGACGTTAACGCCTTTCCGATCTGCCTGGATACTCAAGATACTGATAAAATAATAGAAACTGTTTGCATGATCGCTCCTGGACTAGGTGGCATCAATTTAGAGGATATATCGGCTCCTCGATGCTTTGAAATTGAGGAACGATTAAAGGAACGATTGGACATTCCAGTTTTTCACGATGATCAGCATGGTACTGCTATTGTTGTATTGGCCGGGATTATTAATTCTCTTAAAATAGTAGGAAAAGAAAAAGAGTCATGCAAGGTCGTGGTAAACGGAGCTGGTTCTGCAGGAATAGCAATTACAAAGCTGCTTCTCAGGTTCGGATTCAAAAATGTGACTCTATGTGATAAAAGTGGCATCCTCTCCCATGATTCTGAATGGTTAAACTGGATGCAGGAAAAAATGATGGAAGTCACAAATCTAAGCAATGAAAAAGGTACACTCTCTGACGCACTTAAGGGCGCCGATATCTTCGTCGGAGTCTCAGCTCCCGGAATCGTATCAGAAGATATGGTACGTTCCATGAATAAGGACTCAATACTATTCGCAATGGCTAATCCTACGCCTGAGATCATGCCTGACCTTGCCAAAAAAGCAGGTGCCAGAATCATAGGAACAGGTCGATCTGATTTTCCTAATCAGGTCAACAACGTAATCGCATTTCCTGGTATATTCCGTGGTGCTCTAGACGCCCATGTGAGAAATATAACCGAGGATATGAAGCTTGAAGCAGCTAATGCAATTGCTAACTGTGTTCCCGATGATAAATTAAGCGATGATTACATATTACCTCTTGCTTTTGACCCTATGGTAAGAGATGCCGTTGCCAAAGCAATCAAGTCTTTTTCTTAAGTCTATTTTTTAAGTCAGGCAGTAATCTTTTTATTTTTGTTATTTTTGTTTTTATTATTATATGGAGATTTTTTTATGGCAGAACCCGAATTATTATATAAAATTACAGTTCTTGAATTGCTTCAGATGTCACCTGTACCTCTTAGCAATTCCAAGATCACTGAATTTTTTCAAGAAAAAGATTATACAGGATATTTTACAGTCCAGATCGTCTTAAATAACCTAGTAGACAACAAGATGATCCAGGCAGAATCCGATAACAATACAACTATGTATTCGATCACGCCGGAAGGATATAACACTCTCACACTTTTCAGTGATAGGATAACACCCGGGATCGAAGCTGATATCAAGGATTTCTTTTCAAACAAAAAAATGGAAATCGAAGAAGATATATCCGTCTCCGCCAACTATGACCGATCTACTTACGGCGGATATGTGGTTCATATGCGATATTCTAAAAACTCACGACTGATCATGGATTTCTCACTAAATATTCCATCCCAGGAATATGCCGAATCCATTTGTATCAATTTTAAGAATCGTCCTGAAGAAGTATATAACCAATTATTGGATGTATTACTGTAAAAATAAACCTGCGGAAAGTCAGCTGGATTTTATGATTTTATTAAATAACGCAAAAACCTCCGGAATGATCCGTAGGTTTTTGTTATTTCCCATTGTTTATTTTAATTATTAATCATGCATGATTTATTAATTAAACTAAATACTATTTTGTTGTCAATTAAGCAATATATTTCTTAGCGCCTACAAATGTTGAAAATGATGTTGTTGTAAATGTTACAGTGCCATCACCAGCCTTAGCTGCTAATGTCTCCCATGAACCGTCAGCCTTCTGATGAAGAACCGCTACCACGGTACCTGTTTTCATTCCATCAACCTTAATTGTAACCTCAACACCTTTTGCAAGCTACTCATCTGTTATTCCAGCGGGACGAGCGATATCAACAACGCTAAATACCTTGGCATTTTTAATTGTTGTAATTTTTTGCTTATCCATCTGCTCTGATTCTAATAGCCATGTGGGATCCGGTGTTATACTTCCTGCTGTTACGACATTCACCGTTATGATAGAAGTATTATTTTCTACATTAGTTGAAAGAAAACCGGCTACATCCTCATATCTGATATCCGTTTTGGTTTTCTTTACTGCCTGTTCCACTAATGGTCTGCTTGTTAGTATAGCTGCGTAAGTATTGGTAAGCTGAATAGCTGCCGTTGTGTCGCCAAAGAACTAATAGGATTTCTCCAATATTAACTTCATCCTCATCATACAGTTCTTCCTGCATTTTATTGTCTTCCATTTGTTCCTCCAGTATATTTTTTCACTAACGTTCAAATTATAGCAATAGCTAAAGGCAATATAGGCAGTTATAGATATTGTTTTTAGCTTACGCTGTCTGTAAAGTTTCCTTTAAATTAATTATTCTAAATCTGTAAGAGATTTATTCTATTTTTGTGATATATTTTTTTATGTTTTGAGGTGTTTGAATGGCAATTGACTACATGATAATCGGTAAAAGAATACAGGAAAAGAGAAAGGCCAATGGCTGGACTCAAGAGCAATTGGCTGAAAAGCT
>JAGOLM010000073.1 GCA_017994075.1 Lachnospiraceae bacterium | reverse complement strand
AAGAACAGGCTGATAGCATAACAAAGAATAGTCAGAACGTAGCGGATAATTCCCATGAATTGGCCAGTACTTCTGAGACACTTACAAATTACGTTCAAAAGTTTAAGATTTGATAGGGGGCATCATTTTGAAAAAAACATTTTTAACAAAACTTGCTGTTACGGTAGCAGTATTCTCAATGGTAGCCGGAATTTTTACTGGATGCGGTTCTAAAAGTTCATCAACAAGCGGTGGTGCAAAAATCCTATTTCTGATGACAGATACCAATGATGTATTTAGAAAGACCCTTGCAGATGCTGTTGTAAAGGCCGGATCATCACAGGGTGTGACACTTGACATGGTAAAGACTGGAGATAGTGTAGAGGCTCAGGCCAAAGCAGTAGCAGGGGCCAAGGCCAAAGGATACGATGCGATCATACTCAGACTGGAAGATGGTTCTACAGCTTTGCAGATGAATGTAGCTTCGAATGGATTGCCAATTGTTTATATAAACAGCCAGCCAGCTGATAGCCATTTAAAGGCGAACAAGTACGTATATGTAGGTTCTGATGAAAAACAGGCGGGTCAGTATCAGGCCAAGTATGTCTTGAAAAAACTAAATAATCCTAAATCTTTGAACGTGATCATCTTTGAAGGCGAAAAAGGACATTCAGGGACGATCGGTCGTACATCTGCTGTTAAAGAGACACTTAGTGATAACGGATGCAAAGCTAATTATGTATTTGTAGATTATGCAAATTGGTCAGATACAGAGTCATTGGAAAAATTCAACATATTTATGAAAACAGGTCAGCCCGTAGATGCGATATTCTGTAATAATGACACAATGGCACTTGGCGTAGTTAAGGGACTGAAACAGAATGGAATGGATCCGGCAAAGATTCCCGTTACAGGTGTAGATGCAACAGCTGATGGGTGTCAATCAATTTCAGATGGTGGAATGCAGTTTACTGTTTTACAGGATGCAAAAAATCAGACAAAAAAAGCTGTTGAGGTTGCAAGAAAACTCGCAGCAGGAGGAACGCTTAAGGATATAAGTGATTCTTCAAATGACCAGAAATATGTATGGGTTCCATTTAAACCGGTAGATTCTTCAAATGTAAGTGACTACAAGTAAATGATTATTTATGCTTTTTATAAAAGGCAATAACTATAAAAGACAATGGCTATAAAGGCAGTAACTATGGGCAGAGATACAGTAAGGTATCACATTAAAAAGAGGCAGAGGGTGATGTATCAGAACAAAAAAATCAGGTAATCATAAGGGGGATATCGATGAAACGGGTAACAGCACTTGCTCTTGTCACGGGAATCATGTTGACCATGGTTTCTTGTGGATATTTAGAGACGAATTCCACCGGAGAATCGAAAAAAAATACTGAAGTAAAAAAAGAGGATTCAAATTCTTCAGATATTACAGTCATGACAACGTATGCTGGAAAAGACAGTAACACAAAAAATTATCAGGATGCATTAAAAAAATGGCAAAAGAAAACAGGATATAAGGCCAAGGATGCTTCAACTAATTCCAACGAAAATCTAAAAAAGAAGGTTTCAGATGATTTTAGGAATGGTGATGAGCCTGACGTGCTTTTTTACTTTACAGGAGCTGATGCCAATGAATTTGTATCCGAAGATAAAGTAATGTCCATAGATGAGATCAGGAAAGACTATCCGTCATTTGCATCAAATGTAAATGAAGATATGGTACCGGCGTCGCTGGTGGATGGTATAAAGTATGCTGTTCCCAGGAATGGATACTGGGAAGGCCTGTACTACAATTCAAGTATATTGGAGCAGTCAGGTGTTGAGACACCCGGAACAGAATACTCAATGGATGAATTCTATCAGGATTGTGCCAAGATCAAGGCAGCAGGATATCTACCTATAGCAGCGTCATTGGGTGAAGTCCCTCATTATTGGTGGGAATATATGATTTTTAACTATGAAGAGCCAATAAATCATGACAGTATCCCGACTAATGTTAATGATGAGTTGGGACAGGCCTGGGTCAATGTAATCGGAGATGTCAAATCTCTTTATGAAAATGGATTTTTTCCTGAAAAGACTCTATCTGTATCGAATATGGAAACGGTGGATCTGTTTTTAAAGGGAAAAGCAGCTTTTCTATTGGATGGTTCATGGAGACTGGGATCTATTGTATCTAGTTGTTGTGATACCAAGGGAGATCCATCTACAATAAATGAAGAGAAACTTTCAAAATTTGGTATAACATATTGCCCAGTAAGAGGTGACAGACTTGCCACAGATATAATCGGTGGAATGTCTATGGGATATTATATATCAAGAAAAGCATACGAGAACCCCGAAAAAAGATATAAGGCGGCAAGTTTTGTAGAATATATGACATCAGATGAAGTTGTGAAAAAATTTGCAGCCCATTCAACAACAGCACTTAAAAATCAAAATAGAGGAGATACGGCAGATCTCAATTCACTTCAGGTCAAGGCCTTGTGGATGATGAGAAATGCTACTAGTATAACACCGGCACTTCAAGATCTATATCAGGGAGATTGCAGAGAATCGACATTTGACGGAATGCCAGAACTTGTAACAGGAAACAGAAATATTTCTGAAGCGGTGGGGGAAGGATTGGCTATCTATCATGCAAACTGACAGAATGATAAAAAAACTAAGAAGGATCTTCATATTTTGCATACTGTCTGTTCAGATTATTATGGGACAGAGTCTGATATGCTGTGCCGCTGAAACAGCTGATGCTAAGGTAGATACTGTCAATATAAAGGCATCATCGGATAAATATAGAGTCATGTTTCTAAGCTCATACAGCATGAATGATGATGCATGTAAACAGGAACTCACAGGCATACGTGAGGCATTGCCAGAGGATAAGTACGAGATCAATTATGAATTCATGGATACTAGACGTTTTAATACGGATTACGATTTGTCCATATTATATAGATATCTCAGAAATAAACTATATAGACTACCTAAATTTGACTGTTATATAGCGGGAGATGATGCCGCACTTTCATTTTTAATGGAGAGAAGTGACATATTTGGGGACACTCCTGTCGTTTATTTTGGAGTACAGGACTCAGCGCTTGTAAAAGAAGCAGAGCAGTACGGCAATATAACAGGAATAATAGAACGGTATGATTATAATGCCAATTTTGATTTTATCAAGAAGGCATTACCGGATGTTAAAAATATAAAGTTTGTGACGGATAACTCTTATATCGGCAAGTTTGATACCGAATCATTTACCAAGGCAGTGAAAAAATACGGAAGATTTAAATATGATATTCTAAATCTGTCAGAACGGGATGAGAAGGATATTGAAGCAGACCTGTCAGAAAGTGGAAATGATACAGTTGTATTCCTCCAGGATCTGTATAAGATGCATGATGGAAGTACAACGACATTTAACTACACGGCTGAAAAACTTATTAAGTACACAGATGCGCCGGTAATGACATTAAGTATGAATGCAACAGACTTTGGAGCATTGGGAGGGATTACATACGATTGCACCGGAAGTGCAAAATTGGCCGGAAAAATGGCAGAGAACATTGCAAAGGGAGCCAAAGCCTCTGCTATAAAAGTCGTTGAGAGGACTCCGGTCAAGGCTTTATTTAATAAAAAGGTGATGGATAAGTTTGACATCACAAAATCGGAAGCACCGAAAGATGCATATTATGTATATGATGACTTATCTTTTTGGGATAAGAACAAAACAGCGATAATTATTTTAAGTATGATATTTGTATCTATGATGCTTACGATTTTGCTATTGTATAGGAGAACAGACAAGCAACAGGGACTGATAGAAACCGATAATGAGATTTTTAGACAGATAGCAAAAGAGACTTTGAATTTTGTGGCGGTTATATCGGTGACAGACAGTACCATAACTATCAGAAGCGGAACATGGAATTATGATGGTAGCCCTGTTACAGAGGGATTCAGAGTGATCCCATATAGTTTATTTATTGATGATGCAGAGAGACGAATAAGCATTGATGGAAAAAAGGATGACTTTCGAAAAGAGGGGGACCTGAATGGAATTATAAAAAGGCTGGAGAAACAGGAAATATTAACCAATAGTTATGACTTTAAAATTGCCTCCGGAGATATAAGGCGAAGACAGCTTTCAGCTATGTGGCTTAATAAAAAACAGAATAGAATTTTGTTGTATGAAACTGATATTACTAAGAGTCTGAAAGATGAGAGAAAGAAAAATAAGGTTCTTAAAGAGGCAGCAGATGCTGCAAAAAGAGCCAGTGATGCCAAGACCCAGTTTATATCCAGGATCAGTCACGACATTAGGACTCCTATTGGAGCTATTTTAAATCTTACAGAATTTGCATTTGCAGATATAGATGATAAAGAGAAACTAAAGGGCGATCTGGATAAAATAGGAACAAGCGGACGATTTTTACTGTCACTTATCAATGATGTGTTGGATATTTCAAAAATCGACAGTAATAAAATAGATCTTCAGACAGATACATATAGATTTTCAAAATATATATCCGAAATTGAAAATATAATTGAGCCTATGTGTAATAGTAAGGAACTCAAGAACGAGCTGGAGATAGATGACGCATCCATGAATCTGGTGATGAAAATTGATAAGATCAGATTAAATCAGATCACGCTTAACCTGTTATCAAATGCAGTAAAATATACAGGTAACGGTGGAAAAATCTCATTTGCCGCATGTATATCAAAAGAGAATGCAGAAGCGGGAGAACTAAGAATATCTGTACAAGATACAGGAATAGGAATGAGTGATAATTTCCAAAAGATTATGTTTGATGAATTCTCTCGGGAGGAAAATAACCCGGCGAGAGGCGAGGGGATGGTAGGAACAGGACTCGGGCTATCTATTGTTAAGAGGCTGATAGAACTCATGAATGGCGAAATCAATGTAAATAGTCAGATGGGATTCGGAACGAAAATCTGTGTATCGATTCCGATAGAACTAGCACCGGAGGAAACAGGCAACGAGGAAAACTCTAGCCGGATAGCTCAAGAAATGAAAGCTGTACCAGGAAAGATACTTTTGGCAGAGGACAATGAGATAAACGCAGAAATAGCGAGTAGAATATTTAGAGAACTGGGAGTCGATCTAGATATTGTTAAAAATGGCAAGGAAGAGCTGGATAGATTTATATCGGAACCACAGGGAACATACAGTGTCATATTCCAGGATATTCAGATGCCGATCATGAATGGTTATGAAGCGGTTACGGCTATTAGAAATCTAAAAAGAGAAGACGCTATAGAAATACCTATAATAGCTATGACAGCAGATGCATTCTCGGATGCAGTGGAGAAGGCAGCAAATGTAGGAATGAATGAATTTATTACCAAGCCAATTAAAGTGGACGAGATTAGGGATATGCTTGTCAAATATTCAAAACATGAATGATGATTTTATATAGTAAATTTTTATTGAGAAAATTTTATAGAGAAGAATAGAAGTTTAGAGAGGTGGTATACATGGAACATAGCAAGATAACCAAGCCGACTGATTACAAAACCATATTGAATGAAGTAATTGCTGCTTTTGCCAGGATAATAGATGTCAGAGATACCTATACCAGCAATCACTCCATACGTGTAGCTGAAGGCTCATCTATGCTTGCTTCTAGACTAGGATACAGTAAAAAGGAAACAGAACTGGTATATAGGGC
>JAGOLM010000035.1 GCA_017994075.1 Lachnospiraceae bacterium | reverse complement strand
CGATCACTACATTTATACTGGCAATTATGATGATACCGACTCAGGTTACAGCACTTGGATTTATAAACTTGGTTTCTAGCCTTGGGCTGGAAAACAACTTTATTCCACTTATCATTCCATCAATTGCCGCACCTGTAACATTTTTCTACATGAAACAGTATATGGCATCTAATCTTCCGCCATCACTTATCGAGGCAGCTAGAATAGATGGAGCCGGAGAGCTCAAGACATTTAACTTGATAGCACTTCCGCTTATGAAACCGGCAATTGCAGTTCAGGCGATTTTCACATTTGTGGCAAGCTGGAATAACTATTTTGTTCCTTCTCTTATTCTTCATGATGATACCAAGAAGACACTTCCTGTTCTGATTGCTCAGTTAAGATCGGCAGACTGGTTGAAGTTTGATATGGGGCAGGTATATGCTATGATTTCGTTCTCTATTTTCCCTGTAATCATTGTATACCTTATCCTTTCAAAGAATATCGTTGGCGGCACCACAGCCGGTGGCGTCAAGGAGTAACATCCCTCTCCTTTTTCAATACTTGTAATTAATTACTTACCCTTAATAAAGAAACTCCCGGGTCCCCTTCCGGGAGTTTTCTTTGTGCAAATATATCAAAAAGAATACACAAAAACTGCAAATGTTTGCTACAATAAAGGACGAAAAGAAAATCCTACTGTTATGTTTTGATTCGGAGGAATTAAAATGAGCAAAATAATTAAACTCGAAAACAGTGATCTGCAAGTGGAGATAAGTACCACTGGTGCAGAGGTCAGAAGTATAGTAAGAAAATATGACGGAAGAGAATATATATGGAATGGTGATCCTTCGTTTTGGAAGCGTTTTGCGCCTGTGCTTTTTCCGCTAGTTGGTAATTTTAAGGATAAAAAGTATAAATATCAAGACAAAGAATATCAAATGGGACAACATGGGTTCGCGAGAGACATGGAATTCGATGTTTTGAGTGAGGTGGAGAATTATGCTGAGTTTGTACTCTATTCAAATGAAGGGACCAAGGAGAATTATCCCTTTGATTTTGAACTTCATATAAGCTACATGTTGGAGGATAACCGCTTGTCTACCAATTTGACAGTAGTAAATTCCGGAGATAAGGAACTTTATTTTTCCATAGGAGGCCATCCGGCGTTTATGATTCCGAAAAATAAGGCAGGAGAGCAATCAATTGATAACGGATCATATCTGTTAATGGAAGATGTAGAGACATTGAATTATAAGTTAATAGATGAAAACGGATTGGCTGTAGACGATATTCATAGAATAGATCTGGATGATGGCTATCTGCCTCTTTCCAAAGCATTATTTGAAAATGATGCACTTATTATAGAAAAGAGTGGTATCAGAAATGTAACTCTATGTGATCATGAAAAAGTAGCAAGCTTATCAGTAGAATTCCATACGCCTGTTTTTGGCCTATGGGCCCCTGCCGGAAAAGAATCACCCTTCATATGTATAGAACCATGGTATGGAAGATGTGATGGCGTAGCTTTTCACGGAGAACTTTGTGATAGAGAATATGGAAATAGATTGCCGGAAGGTGCAGAATTCTCCGGAGGTTATGATATAATCGTTGAGATGTAAAAAATTGCAATGTAAATGGGCTGCAATGTAGATAGTTCGTAATGTAAAACAAGTTACAAGAATTTCCCTGCATTTTAACTGCCTGGTAAATAATTGGAGGAAAATAAATGCAGGAAAATAAGATGGGCGTAATGCCTGTGAAGAGACTGATAGTTTCCATGTCTCTTCCTATGATGGTGTCCATGCTGGTTCAGGCTCTATATAATATTGTAGACAGTATATTTGTGGCAAAACTAAGCGAAAGTGCGCTTACGGCTGTCACTCTTGCATTCCCGATGCAGAATCTTATGATATCAGTGGCAGTAGGAACTGGAGTTGGTATCAATGCACTTCTGTCAAAATCGCTGGGAGAGAAGAGAACGGATAGGTCTGACGAAGCAGCGAATACAGGTATACTCCTTGCGGTAATGAGTGCGATATGTTTTATGATAATCGGATTTCTGGGAGCTGGAGCGTTTATTCATTCCCAGACCGGCAACCCCGAGATAATAAGATATGGAGAGGAATATTTAGGAATTGTATGCTGTTTATCTCTTGGAATGTTCTGTGAAGTAATATTTGAGAGATTATTACAGTCAACAGGCCAGACATTTTTTTCTATGATTTCCCAGTTGACGGGAGCAATTATAAATATAATCTTGGATCCGATAATGATATTTGGATTGTTTGGATGCCCGAGAATGGAAGTAGCAGGAGCAGCCTATGCTACAATTATAGGCCAGAGTGTTGCAGCTATAGTGGGAATAACACTTAATATTAAGGTTAATAAAGAGATTCATCTAAATATCAAAAAGGTTATCAGACCCAAGGCAGAAATAGTAGGCAAGATATATTTTGTAGGTGTGCCTTCTATACTTATGATGTCAATAGGTTCACTTATGACCTATCTCATGAACCTGATACTGATCTCTTTTTCAGAAACTGCAACAGCAGTATTCGGAGTTTATTTCAAGCTTCAGAGCTTTTTCTTTATGCCGGTATTCGGAATGAATAATGGTATTATCCCTGTCCTCGCTTATAATTATGGCGCGGGTAAGAAAAAGAGGATAGATGAGGCTCTTAAATTCGGGCTGGAACTGGCAGTTGCGATAATGATAGTTGGAACAACAGTATTTGAGCTCTTTCCGACAGTACTTTTGAAAATGTTTAATGCATCAGGTGACATGATGTCTATGGGAAAAGTTGCCCTTAGAACGATTGCCATTCATTTCCCTATAGCTGCTATAGGAATATCACTGGGAACAGTTTTTCAGGCTTTTTCAAAGAGCTATTACTCGTTGGTAATATCATTATGCCGACAGCTCATAGTGCTTATTCCGGTGGCCTGGATACTGGCTAGAGTGACCAATAATGTAAATATGGTATGGTGGTGCTTCATAATAGCTGAGCTCATCTCATGTGCCTTGTCGATTATATTCTTCAAAAAAGCATATAAGGATGTTGTAGAGCCATTGGAAGAGACAAACTGAAAATAATAGGAATTATATGTATATAGCATATGGATAACTGATGATAATATGTGAATTTGAGAACTGATAGATTAAAAAATTGTAGCATCAAAATTCCCGCCTTTCATAAAAATGAAAGACGGGAATTTTTTGGAGGCAACTGTATGACTGCGAAATAGTTGATATAAAATAAATTACTGAATGGCAGTTATCAGATCTGGAATTTCTGGAGAGCTTCGCCAATGGACTGAGCAGAACCGGAAACGGTTGCAGCACTCTTATCCACGTCCTCGCTTTCATTGGAGACTTTGTTGGCTGACTCGGCAAGAGTCTCAGTGGTTGCAACAACTTCCTCAGAGCTAGCACTCTGTTCTTCGGATATGGCTGCAACTGAGGATGCGATATCATCGATATTGGTCATCATTGACATCATGTTCTCAATAGTCTTACCAGTTTCATTCAGGTCATTGAATATTGTTTCAAAGGTAGAACCGGCTGTAGTTACAGCAGAACTGCTTTCCTTGATAGCATTCATATTGTCTTGGGATTTCTGAGACAACATAGTGATCTGATATGCAATATCGTTAATTATATTTGCAATCTCTTTGGCAGCATTGCCGGAGTCATTGGCAAGCTTGGCAATCTCACTGGCAACAACAGCGAATCCCTTACCGGCCTCACCGGCTCTTGCAGCTTCTATAGAAGCATTGAGAGACAGGAGATTAGTCTGTTCTGCAATAGAGTTGATGAGTTCGATGATGTTAGTAATTTTCTTTGCGGAATCATCGACACCGAAAACCACGTCGTTCATATCTGTCATAGCAGTGCTTATAGTAAGCATATTACTCTCTACAGCAGTCATATCCTTCTTACCATCGTCAGCCTTGTTAACTAGTTCTCTCATGGTGTCATTGGTTCGCTTGCCTTCTTCTGTAAGGTCAGTTACGGACTGAGCCAGAAGGGTTGCATTATTAGCAAGCTCACTTACGGCTGAGGACATTCCGTCCATTGTTTCACGGATCTGTCCCATGGAAATTGACTGTTCGTTGGCCTGAACATGAAGCTGACTGGATGCATCTCTGCTGACATTTGCCTCATCTGACAATTGCTGTGAGGTAGTCTGAATATCACCAATAGTAGAACGCATTACGTCTATATATGCTTTCATCTTATCCTGGATCATTCCTATCTCATTACCATTACCCTTAGGAATATCTATAGTAAAATTACCCTTGGCAATTTCTGTGATCTGAGAAGCGAGAACTTTTACAGGCTTAGAAACGATCTTGTTGATGGAGTATATGATGATCAGGACTATGGCAAGAATCGTAATTATCATAAGTGCATAGCTAATAACTCTGAACCTATTTACAGAGGCCAGAACTGTGGATTCTTCTACATATGATACAAGAGTCCAATTGGTATTAGGAACCTGTGAAACGGCTACATAATATGGATTGCCACTTATTTTCGCTTGTCCCAGCTTGGAGGTTCCTCCAGAGGCGAGACTCTTGACAGATGCCAGGAATGTATCACCGGACTTTTCAATAGTTTTTCCATTTAGTTTCTTGACTCTTGGATATGAAATAATGGTATCTCCAGATATTAAAAGAGACGCACCATCACCAAGAGGCTTAAGCTTGTCGGTGGTCTTGACAAGCTTATCTAGGTATACGTCCAGACCCATTACACCTGTTCTGCCATCATAGGCTTTTATTGTCTTACAAAAAGATACACACATAGTGTTTGTGATAAGGTCTAGATAAGGCGCACCACAGGTAAATGTGTCGGTAGCACTGGTATACCATCCACGTTTTGTACAATCATAATCAGCATTTGGAATATAGCCGCTTGAGAATATAGTGGATCTATCTTCAAATCCTACATATACACCACCTTTGGCCATTGAATAGACATCTTTGGAAGTGACAAGATATTTTTGCATTGCACTAGAATCAGAAAATTGAATGTTGGCTACTCCGTTGGCATAAGAGTCAGCACTTCCCAACATGTACGTGAGATCCTTGGACATGTTGGCTGCATTGTATTTTGTTTCTTCTAGCAATTCAGTTTTGGATGTGGCCTTGATATTTGATTAGGCCTGACTACTTAGGAACAAAATAATAATAATAATGGAAACTGCAGTTATAGGAAGAAGAATCTTGAGAAGAGATCCGCTGATAGTTTTCCTGACTTTGCCAGATGACCCTTCTGCATTGATAGAACGATGATTGCCTTTGCCCATGAGTAAACCTCCATTTTTCGAGTTAATACAATTATAAAATAGCACAAAAAATATCATACTTGTTCCTTGATTATAGAGAAAACATACAAAAAAAGCTATAGATTATTATAATTTTCATGTGTAAGTCTCACGCATGGACGTAGTATGTTATAATTTTCAGATAATACTGTAAAATCATTGAATTAGAATTTCAGCACATATAGGCTGATTTGTCAGTTGGAGAGAATCATGGAACAGAACAAACAACCTTTTAATATTTCATGGAAAGCATGCTTTAGGATCGGAATTAGCATATTCTTGCTGTTTTTGGCCCTTACATATTGGAAGTCGCTTATGAGTCTGGTATTTAAATTGCTCAGCGCAGCTACTCCGGTTTTCATAGGAATAGGAATTGCATATGTTGTGAATATCCTAATGGAATTTTATGAAAGACATTTTTTCGTAAAAAATGATAACAAGATCATAAGCAAGATCAGACGACCTGTATGTTTACTAGGTGCGCTGGCCACAGGAGCAGGAATTGTCGTAGGAATTCTTCTGATCGTAATGCCACAGCTCATAGATGCGATATCAGTGATCAGTGACAACATTCCAATACTATTTAAAAAGATATCAAATGATGAAAAGATTATGAATATACTACCTGACAGCTTGGCTGACAGCGTTAGGAGTCTGAACATCAATAACTTCATGACGGAGGCATTTAAATTCCTCCAGGGCGGGATACCTGCTACAAATGGAAACAGTCTGGTAAGTACTATAAGCTCATTGTCCTCAAAATTTATGAGTGTATTTTTGGGATTCATATTTGCAATTTATATACTTCTCGGCAAGGAAAAGTTGAAGATCCAGATTGGAAGATTTTTCAAGGCCTATACTGGTAAGAAATTCAGGGAAAAGGCTCATCCCATATTAAAGGTAGCGAATTCCAGCTTTAATTCATTTATTGTCGGTCAGGTAACAGAGGCTTTTATTATCGGAGTTCTCTGCGCAATAGGTCTCAAGATCTTTGGTTTCCCTTATTCTCCTATGATAGGATCAGTTGTAGGACTCACTGCGCTTATACCTGTTCTTGGAGCGTATATAGGAGGGATGGTTGGTGCACTTATGATTGCATCAGTTGAGCCATCCAGTGTCATTCCGTTTATTATCTATCTGGTATGTCTGCAACAGTTAGAGGGTAATCTAATATATCCAAGAGTAGTAGGCACATCGCTAGGACTCCCCGGAATATGGGTGCTTTTTGCTGTTACAGTAGGTGGAAGCATAGGAGGAATAGGCGGAATGCTGTTTGCTGTTCCGATTTTTACCACCATATACCGATTAACAGGTGAATATGTGAGAAAAAGCGAAGCAACTAATGACGGTGAGACCGCTGCTGAAAAATTGATTAATAAAGTCCGTGGCGAGGAACCTATTCATTAGTTCAGACTTTTTATCGCAAATTCAGTGAAGTCAACTAGAGAAATAGGCTTGGCAAAATAATAGCCCTGAAAAAAATCGCATCCTATTTTCTTTAGGTACTCAACCTGGTCTTTATTTTCCACACCCTCGCATATGATAGTGAGGTTTAGATTCTTGGCAAGAGATACAATGGAGTTGAGGATGATATTCTTCTTATTGAGATCCTTGGTCTTGCTTAGGAAAAGCATATCTATTTTTAACACATCAAGGGGAAGATCCTTTAATACATTAAGGGAAGAATAACCGCTTCCAAAATCATCCATTTCAATTATGAATCCGGCATTACGGAGTCTATTGATAATGGATATTTTTTCGTCTATATCTTCAAGAACAACAGTTTCGGTTATTTCTAACCGAAGCTTGGCAGGATTTAGATTATACTTATCTACCAGACCGGTGAACTCTTCATATAGATCAGCAAAGTAAAAATCCTTGCCGGAGATGTTCACGGAGAGATATAGATCAGAAAGAGAAGTACTTTCCCAGCTCTTAAGTATCTGACAGGTCTTTTCCCACATATAACGATCAATCCTATATATAAGAGAATTGCTCTCGAAAATTCCAATAAAACGATCAGGGGGGAGAATGCCATCGCCTCCGCGATTCCACCTTATCAAAACTTCAGCTCCGGTCATATGACCATTATTGTCAAACTGTGCCTGAAGAAAAGGAATAAATTCATTATTTTGAATAGCCATATCAGCTTCTATGGTTATTTCCTGGGCCCATATCTGATTCTTTCGCATTTCTTCGTCATATACACCGACTCGATTTTCGTAATCGTCCTTAACACGGCCAATGGCAAGAACAGCACGATCATACATAACAGAAATGGGTATTCTACGGTCATCAACACTATAGATACCCACGTGTTGGATGATACGGCTATCAGAAACAGTATCATAATGTCCATGGAGCATGAATATTTTATCGATAAAAGTAGTATTCATTTCTTCGTTATTGACCATTATTCCGAAACGGTCGCCACCCAAGCGACCATATACGCAATCATCAGGCATTAATTCTCTGAGGTGATCTGCAATATTAATTAAAATATCATCGGCAGATTCCTTGCCATACATTTCATTGATGAATTTAAAACCACGGATATCGGAAACAGCGATTACATATTTTTCATCAGGATTTTCACGTAGTAGTCTCTCTGATTCAGAATATAATCCTGATAGATTATACAGTCCGGTCAGCTTATCATGATGAGTAAGATACTGCTCATTTACCAGTCTCTTATGCTCCAAATCGCGATTAAGGATATAGTAATAACTGCCGAGCTTCTTATTTCCCATGTTTATAGTGACAAAACGGACTTCCATCCAGAATTCTCCGATTTTTGTCTTGAAATAACGAGAATACTTGTAATCATCTCCATTATTAGAACGAATGATATAGTCATCAGCGTTAGTCTGAAACCATTCAGGAGAGACCATTGAAGCATTGGCAATCTCAAATGTCTTTTGAGCAGGAGTATTGTAAAATATGCAGTTATCATCAATGTCAAATATTATTAGGATATCATCCATGTCATTTGCTACGCTGGACAACATCTTTTTCACGATTTTGGAGGAACTGTAATAGCTTGAAAAATACATTAGGAATATACTGCCTACGGCGTAACCTAAAATAGAAAGATCCACAGGAGTTTTCATAAAAAGATAGGTGACATCACATACTAACATGACTAGAAAAAGCAGACCAAGAGGATAATATCTCGGCCAATAGATCTTTTGTGTGAGAAACATCTTTCTGACAAACATGATAAATATATAGAGAGCCAACATATAGCACAAAGCCAAATGTATATTATAGGGTATGTAAAGAATAGTGCGAAGATATTGATCACCGTCAGATGCTTTTAATCTGTAACAGGAAAATACAATACCTGTAAAATTATTGGAAAGCATCAAAATAGAATCGAGAATAGAGATTGTGAGTATAAAATAGTAGGTTGGACCATTCTTTTTATAGTGATCGGTAATTAAACCAAAGTATTCGTATAGGAAAAAAAGAGTCCAGTCTATAGAAGTAAAAAAGACCGAAAAAAATAATAGGCCAATGCTTACCCTAGAAGTGGATACGATTGCCATCTGAGAAAAAACAGCCGTTAATAGGGCTAAAAACACTTTTTCTGAGTAGGTGGAAAGAGGCCGTCTATTCTTGTGACTTATAAAAAAACACACAAGAATAAGAATTGCCGCTCCCATAAACAGCATAACGTAATAGGATCTCATAAATGAATTATACGAGGATTTTATTTTTTCGTAAAGTACTATATCTATGAAAATCCAATATCTATAAAAATCAAATATGAGGTTAACTAGATCAATTTTAAAGCTTAAGAATTTCCTTTGCCTGATCGACCCATTTTTTTGAAGGTGGGTTCATAGCCTTTAATGAATAGGGGAGACATAGTTTTTCATATTTAAAGGTTCCTAGTGTGTGATAGGGAAGAATGTCGACTCTTTCAACATTGGAAAGGGTGTGTATAAATGTTGCTGTGTCTCTTAGACTTTCTACGGTATCACATAGAAATTGCATATTTTCTATATCGGATTCGCTTATAGCAGGTTGGCTGGAATCATTTGCCGAAGAAGATATCAGACGTTCCCGCATCTCATCAGGATTCTCGAGAAGTACGTGTCGGATCCAAACGGGCTTACCTATATCTCGTAATTCATTGGCCATCTCGATGATGTTGCCATTGGGATATCCGGTTAACTTCTTATGGACTTCATTATCGATATGTTTGATATCTAAAAGCACGAGATCGGTGTATTGCATGAGCTTTAGAAATCTGTCATGCCATGCGCTATCTGATTCTTGGCTTCTATAGGGGAGACCGCTGGTGTCAATACATGTGTTGATTCCTTTTCCTTTTGCCAGACGAAAGAATTCTGTTACAAAATCCATCTGTAGAAGAGGCTCGCCTCCGCTTATGGTGATCCCGCCTTTGTCGCCCCAATAATCCTTGTAACGAAGAGCCTTATCAATAAGTGCAGAAGCGTCATACTCTTCACCGAGATCAGTTCCCCATGTGTCCGGGTTATGACAGAACTTGCATCTCATATCACATCCCTGTAGGAAGGCAATAAACCTTATTCCGGGACCATCAACAGAGCCAAACGTCTCAATGGAATGTACTTTTCCTATAATTTTATCTGACATATATAACTCCTTCCTTTATCTAAAAAATTTTATAGAAGAAAAATGATAATTTTAAATCTTTAGTTTTAAGCTTATTTTAACTCTTAAATTATAAATAATAAATACAAAATCTTGATATAAATAATGCATGAAGCTGAGTAATCCTGAAAACAGGCGCCTATGCTTGGATTATGACGTATCGGTACTTAGACTTGATTACATCTTGCCAAGTACCGGCGTCTCCATACGCTGTTTCAGAGATTCTCAAACTTCATGCAGTTTTATTTAAAATATAGCTTTATGTAAAGTGCAGATATCTATGATGCATTATACGTGTGAGTGGCATGTACGTGAAATAACGTCCATCTGCTGCTCCTTGGTAAGGTCGATAAACTTAACAGCGTATCCTGATACACGGATAGTAAAGTTAGCATATTCGGGCTTCTCAGGATGATTCATTGCATCGATAAGCTTGTCGGTATCGAATACATTGACATTAACGTGATGAGCACCCTTTGAGAAATAACCATCGAGGCATGATACAAGTGTACTTGTTCTTTCTTCTTCATTAGTTCCAAGAGCTTCAGGGCTGATGGTCTGTGTATTTGAAATACCATCAAGAGCCTGATCATAAGGAAGCTTGGCAACAGAGTTAAGTGAAGCCAGAAGTCCGTTATTTTCAGCGCCGTATGAAGGGTTAGCACCAGGTGAAAGAGGTTCACCGGCCTTTCTTCCGTCGGGAAGAGCTCCTGTAGCCTTACCATAAACTACATTTGATGTAATGGTAAGAATAGAAGTTGTAGGTTCTGAGTTTCTGTATGTATGGCAACTCTTGATTCTTGACATAAATGTACGAAGAAGCTCAATTGCGATATCATCAGCACGATCATCATCGTTACCATATCTAGGGAAATCTCCCTCGATGTTAAAATCAGTAGTGATGCCGTCTGCGTCTCTTATTGCCTTGACCTTGGCATACTTTATAGCAGAAAGTGAATCTACTACATGTGAGAATCCTGCAATTCCTGTTGCAAATGTACGGCGAAGATCTGTGTCGATCAGAGCCATCTCTGCTGACTCATAATAATATTTGTCATGCATATAATGGATCATATTAAGGGTCTCAACATAACGATTAGCGAGCCATGTCATCATAGCATCATACTTTTCGATGACTTCATCGTAATCAAGATATTCTGAGGTTATAGGTGCATAGTTAGGTCCAACCTGCTGATGTGTTTTTTCATCTACACCGCCATTGATGGCATATAAAAGTGTCTTGGCAAGGTTAGCTCTGGCTCCGAAAAACTGAATTTCTTTTCCTGTCTGTGTAGCAGATACACAGCAGGCAACTGAATAATCATCTGTCCATATAGGGCGCATGATATCATCATTCTCATACTGAATTGATGATGTAGATACAGAAATTCTGGCTGAATATTTCCTGAAAGCTTCAGGAAGTCTTTTAGAGTAGAGAACTGTAAGGTTAGGCTCTGGTGAAGGTCCCATGTTCTCAAGGGTATGCAGGAATCTGTAGTCATTCTTGGTTACCATGTTACGGCCGTCGTCACCGAGACCTGCAACATCAAGTGTAGCCCATACAGGATCTCCTGAGAATAGCTCGTTGTAAGACTGAATACGTGCAAACTTGACCATACGAAGCTTCATAGTGAAGTGATCAACTAGTTCCTGAGCCTGAGTTTCGGTGAGGATTCCCCTCTTTATATCTCTTTCGATATAGATATCAAGGAATGTAGATACACGACCAACAGACATAGCAGCACCATTCTGAGTCTTGATTGCTGCAAGATATCCAAAGTACAGCCACTGGAATGCTTCTCTAGCATCCTTGGCAGGGATTGAAATATCAAATCCGTAAGATGCAGCCATTTCCTTCATCTCTTTGAGACGTCTGATCTGCTCAGCAAGTTCTTCTCTAAGACGGAATCTGTCTGATCTCATACCAGATCTCTCTGTTCCATCGAAATCTTCCTGTTTCTTTTCAATGAGGTAATCGATACCATAAAGAGCTACTCTTCTGTAGTCGCCTACGATTCTTCCTCTACCATATGTATCAGGAAGACCTGTGAGGATCTTGCTATGACGCATCTTCTTCATTTCCGGTGTGTACACATCGAAAACGGCTTCATTATGTGTTTTGTGATATTTTGTAAATACTTCTGTAAGCTTGGGATCAACCTTGTAGCCGTACATCTCGCATGACTGGGCAGCCATCTTATATCCGCCGTAAGGCATAAAAGCTCTCTTAAGAGGTTTATCGGTCTGAAGACCTACAACTGTTTCGATATCCTTGAGACTGTTATCGATATAAGCTGCATCATAGGCTGTAATTGAAGATACAACAGATGTCTCCATATCGAGAACTCCGCCTTTTTTTCTCTCTTCGGCTTGTAGTTCCTGAAGTTTGCCCCACAGTTTATCGGTTGATTCTGCAGGTCCTACGAGGAATGTTTCATCACCATCGTAAGGTGTGTAGTTTTTCTGGATGAAGTCTCTTAAATCGATGACTTCTTTCCACTGATGGCCGGAAAATCCGTCCCACTGGTTAAAATGTGTTTCGCTCATCTGTTCTCCTTCCGAATACTCGGTATAGTAAAAAATGGTTCACAACAGTTGAAATAGTACGTTGAGTAATTTTAAAAATCCAAGTGTAAGCCAAGACTAACAATTGAAATCCCCAAAATTTTACCGCCAGGGTATCGCAACATAAAAAAGATATATGTAATGCCCAGACGGTCGGCGTTCACGCTTAAAATATAAAACGTAGTCATATTTCACTCAGGTAATCTCCTGATTATCATCCGTCAGTCATATGACGTTAACAATTTAACAATAAAAAAATATAAAGTCAATAAGTTAGAAAGATGCTTTTACAAAAGTACAAGAAATGCCGTAAATATGGCAAAAACTGACTGTTGGTCATTGAACAGATTTGGAAACCGAGCAGTGAGATTCAATAATAAAATAAGCGCCTATAATAAAATAGGCGCTTAAATATACATAATTTTAAAACTTATGAACTTCTTCTTCTTCACACAAAAGAGTGGAGATCTTGCTGGCCATAATATCAAGTGCCACATCATTCATACCACTGTTTATTACGATATCTGCAAAGGCCTTGGTAGGCTCTACAAATCTGTAATGCATGGGTTTTACAGTAGTGAGGTATTGGTTGGCAATTCCCTCTAAATCACGGCCTCTTTCCTTGACATCACGGATGGCACGGCGGAGGATTCTTTCATCTGCGTCAGCTTCCACAAAGACCTTGATGTCAGACATGTCGCGGATACGCTTGTCCGCAAGGACCAGGATTCCCTCGAGAATAATAACCTTGCTGGGCTTGATACGAACTACATCGGGTGAACGTGTATACAATGTGTAATCATAGACAGGGCATTCGATTTCCTGGCCATTTTTGAGTTTCTTGAGATGATCCAAAAGGTAATCTGTTTCAAAAACATCCGGATGATCGAAATTGATCTTCTTTCTTTCTTCAAGGGTTAGGTCGCTATATGTCCTGTAATAGTTGTCATAATACAAAACGCTGATTTGATCTCCGAATAGATCTTTTAATCGATTGGTAAAAGTTGATTTGCCTGAACCGGTTCCACCTGCGATACTTATAAGTACCGGTGGCGTAATAATCTTGTTAAAGCTTCTGTTCATGATCTCATCTGTGTTTTCAGACGTCATAATATTCTCCTATGGGTCTAAGTATTATTGGTTACAAAATGAAAAAATATGCCTTATGTAAAGCAATTATAATTCTGATTTAATTATTTAAGAATTATATCAGCAAGGAGTGATTTTCCAAATCGATATTATACTACCACCCAAGGATAAATAAAACACAAAATCATAATAGAAAACTGTGACAAATTTTTATCACAGCTTTGAAGCTGCAGCCTCATCACACACAATAGTAACATCAGGATGAAGCTGTAGAATAGAAGCCTGAACCTTAGGAGTAACAGGACCATTGATCGTATTTCTGATGGCATCCGCCTTGTCCTCGCCGGAAGCAACTAGAAGAATCCTCCGGGCCTTCATGATAGTACCGATTCCCATAGAAAGAGCCTTGGTCGGAACTAGATCTAGGCTGGGAAAGAGTCTGGAATTGGCCTGTATAGTACTCTCGGTCAGACTTACAACATGTGTATCTTTTTCAAAAACATCGCCGGGTTCATTGAATCCAATATGGCCATTTCTTCCTATACCTAGAAGCTGCATATCATTACCACCAAGAGAATCTATGAGAGCATCATATTCGCGGCATTCTTTTTCCCGATCTGCAGCGAGACCATTTAGTAAGTAAGTATTTAAAATATCTATATCTACTTTTGAAAATAGATTTTCCTTCATAAAATAGTGGTAGCTCTGGGGATCGTCATTAGAAAGTCCTACATACTCGTCTAGATTTACAGTCTTGGCATGTTTGAATGTCAGGTCGTTTTTGCCACACCATTCAACCAGCTTCTTATATGTCCCAATAGGGGATGAACCTGTGGCCAGTCCCAGAACACTTTCAGGCTTCAGAATGAGAAGGGCTGAGATAATATTGGCAGCTCGTCTGCTCATGGAATCGTAATCTTTTTCAATGTATACCTTCATTTAATACCTCCGATTTAAAATTTAAACAGATAATGCAATGTGAAATGCACATATCATTATCAGATAGCAAGAGTGCTTGCTTATACATGAATATAAGCAAGAAGTCTTTTGACAGTCAATAAAACCAACCTATTTAGAAAAACAATTCAGGATAACCTACTACATTAGTAAAAATAAGAAAATAAATTCAAAAACAACCAAAAAGATTGTGGCGGATGTAGTGAGGTAAGTATACTTGGAACATAAAGGGTGTGATACAATTACAAAATGGAGGTTTGATATGGTAATAAGAGGTGCTTCCGTTTATACGGAAAATGCAGTTTTTGAAGATAAGATAATAGAAATAACAGGGGATAGATTTACAGGGATAAGAGAACAGTCGCCTGTAGATCTGACTGTTGAAAACAAAATCAAAAATATAGATATAAATAGAAATAAAAATAAAGAAGAAAATCAAAATCAATATCTAAATAAAGATATAAATAAGAATGAAGAACTTATAGATGCGACTGAATGCTATGCAATTCCAGGACTTATAGATATACATTTTCATGGGTGTATGGGCGTGGATTTCTGCGATGGAGATATTGAATCTGTTAGAAAGATTGCCGAATACGAGGCATCTCGGGGAGTTACATCCATAATTCCGGCAACCATGACTTATGATGAGGACCGGTTGATAAAAATCGCAGAAACAGCCAAAGATTTCATGGGTCAGAATGGGAGATTCGCTACGCTATACGGAATTAATATGGAAGGCCCATTTGTATCGATAGATAAGTGCGGAGCCCAGAATCCACAGTATATTCATAAGCCAGACTATGAGATGTTCCAGAGGATAAACAGCGCTTGCGGTAATAAGGTCAAGCTGGTGGATATAGCTCCGGAGACAGATGGAGCTATGGAATTCATAAAAAAAGCGGCGCAGGAAACTAGGATATCCATTGCACATACTACAGCAGATTATGAAACAGCAGTAGATGCATTTGAAAATGGAGCCAGACATATGACACATCTCTTTAATGCTATGCCGGGACTGCATCATAGGAATCCGGGTCCTATTGCAGCGGCGGCGGACAGAGAAGACATAACAGCGGAGATAATATGTGACAATGTTCATATAACTCCTGTTATGGTTCGGATGGCATTTAAACTATTCGGTCCAAAGCGCCTGATATTTATAAGCGATACCATGGAAGCGGCTGGGCTAGAGGATGGAGAATATCAGTTAGGAGGCCAGCCGGTTACAGTCCGAGGTAAGTTGGCAACGCTTCATGATGGAACGATCGCAGGGTCTGTGACTAATCTCATGAAATGTATGAGAACAGCAGTAATGGATATGGGTATCCCACTTACTGATGCAATTAGATGTGCAACCATGAACCCGGCCAAGGCCATGGGTATATATGATGAGATAGGAAGTATCACCGAAGGTAAAAAGGCGGATATGGTTCTATTGGACAAAAAGACTCTATCGGTAAAAGGGGTCTTGATAAGAGGACATTTATTATGAATCGGATATGTATAACTTCTACAGATATTGATGAACCTGAAGCAGAATATGCTGTGCAGGAGTTTAATAGAAGATACAGCGAGTTGCTTTATAAGGTCGGGCCAGGCAATTCCGTGCAAGGCACAAAATTACGCATAGAAAAAAGTAGTGTCATAAAGGGTTATTCTATAGAAATATCGGATAATAATGATACGATCACAATATGCTACGATAAGATTCCTTCGCTTCTTAGGGCTATTATTAAAATTGACGCTATGGATCTGGATGAGTTTGTAACAAACAGCGATTTAGATAAAAAAGCAGAAAAAAACATATCAGGGAAAAGCTTCAAATATCTAAGAGGAGAATGTCAATTTACGGATTTTGGGGTTATGATCGATGTATCCAGAAATGCAGTACCCAAGGTGTCCACTATAAAGGATATGATTTTTCTGTGTGGAACAATGGGTTACTCATATGTAGGTTTATATATGGAAGATACTATAGAGATCCAGGATGAGCCATACGTCGGGTATATGAGAGGAGCCTATTCAAAAGCTGAGATTCAGGACATGGATGAATATGCTTCTAAGCTTGACATGGAGCTTCGACCCTTTGTCCAGACACTGGCTCACTATAATCAGCTGGCAATATACGAAGAATATCAGAGACATATGGATGCAGAAGATATCCTACTAGTGGGAGACAAAAGAACAGAAGAGCTTCTGGATCATTTGCTTGCCACAATCTCATCAGAATTTCGCACTCGTAACATACATTTGGGAATGGATGAGGCTTTTCTACTTGGTGCGGGAAAATATCAGGAGAGATTCGGCCTGGAAACCAGAGATAAGATCATGAAAAAACAATTGGATACCGTGATCAAACTATGTGAAAAACATGGTCTGAGGCCGGAAGTATGGGGAGACATGTTTAGGCACTATGCCGAGGACAGGAGCTGGATCCCGGCTGATCTGGATATATTTTATTGGGATTATTATTCTACGGATGAGAAGCACTATGATGCTGAAATAGAGAAATACAAGAAACTGACAGATAATGTATGTATGGCAGGGGGCGCATGGAAATGGACGGGGATGATCCCCTGCAATGAATTTTCCATTAAGGCAGGAGAAGCATCGATAAGAGCATGCAGAAAAAATGGTATCAGGTCATTTACCGTGACATGCTGGGGAGATAACGGAGCTGAGGCCAGCCATTTCTCGGTGCTTCCGGTTATATACAGAGACAGCCAGTATGCCTGGGATGATGAATTGCCGGATAGAGCATTTAATGTTCTAACAGGAATAAGTATCGGTGATTTTATGAAAATAGACAGGATTAATCCTCGGCATAGATTAGCAGAAAATGAGATCAGACCACAAAATGGCAGTAAGTATTTTCTATATGATGATCCCTTAATGGGATTTTTCACATCATTGGAGAAAGACGAAGATTCAGATGTGATCCTCGCCGGGGCACAGGATATCGCTTTGATGGATAAAAAATATCATTTTTCATATATTATGGAAGCAGGAGCTGAACTGGGATATGCCGTAAGCCATAAATTGAAACTGGAAAGAAAATTAAAAGAGGCTTATGCTGCCAGGGATTTTGATTCTATGAGAGAAATATCTAAAGAAGGCATTCCGGAGCTTGTTAAACAGGTTGATGATTATTACGATAGATTCAAAAAGCAGTGGTATATGGAAAATAAACCCTATGGATTTGAGGTTCAGACAATAAGGATCGGAGGACTGAAACAGAGATTGTTGGATGTTTCGGATATAATTGACAGATATATAAATGGCGAAACCGCCGAAATAGAAGAGCTTGAAGTCAAACATCTGCCATTTAATTATTTCGAAGAAAAAGATCCGGATATGATATGCTATAATCAGTGGTCTAATATGGTTTCTACGTCTGTGACAGGCTGATATTCCATAGACGCTTTATACAAGCTGAATTATGAAATGATGATGGGTAATTAGAAAGCATATATGAATAAGGACGAATTTTTCAAAAAAATAAAGAGGGGTCTCATAGTATCATGTCAGGCACTCCCGGAAGAACCGCTGTATAGCAGCTTTATAATGGGAAGAATGGCATTGGCTGCCCAGGAGGGTGGTGCATCAGCGATCAGAGCCAATACTCCAGGTGACATCAAGGAGATAAAAAGTC
>JAGOLM010000001.1 GCA_017994075.1 Lachnospiraceae bacterium | reverse complement strand
ATTAATGATAAAAACCAGGATATTGAACGTTCAAATATATCATTAGTCCGAAAAGCTTTTTAATTAGGAGGAATATCATGGCAAATGAAGAAATGCTGCAGGCACTGAGCTTACTTGAAAAGGAAAAAAACATATCAAGAGAGGTTATTCTAGAAAAAATTGAAGAAGCTCTTATGATAGCATGCAAGCAGACATATAGAAGAACTGATAACATCAAAGTTACTATCGATTCTCAGACTTGTGAATACCATGTAATTATATCTAAGGAAGTTGTTGATGAACCTATGGATTCGGAGAGCGAAATCGCGCTTGAAGAAGCACAGAAGGTTGATGGAAGCTACAAAATCGGTGATATCTTTTTTGAAGAGATCAAGTCAATGGAATTTGGCAGAATTGCAGCAGCTGCAGCAAGAAACAGCTTGATCCAGGAACTTCACAGAGAAGAAAATAGACAGATCTTTGATGAATATAGAGAAAAAGAACATCATGTTGTCACAGGAGTTGTCCAGAGAAAGATTGGAAGCTCATATAGTATTGACCTTGGTGACATTGATGCAACTCTTACAGAGAGAGAGCAGATCAATGGTGAAAACTATAAGAGAAATGATAGATACAGATTTTATATAACTGAGGTCAAGCCTTCTAAGAGAGAACCTAAAGTATATGTATCAAGAACTCATCCTGAGCTTGTAAAGAAACTTTTTGAACAGGAAGTTTCAGAAATAAGAGAAGGGATCGTTGAGATAATAAGCATTGCGAGAGAAGCAGGAAACCGTACAAAAATGGCAGTTCTCTCTCATGATGATGATGTTGATCCTGTAGGTGCATGTGTTGGTATGAATGGTACCCGTGTTAATGCAGTTGTTCAGGAACTTCACAATGAAAAAATAGATATTGTGTGTTGGGATGAAAATCCGGCAAGACTTATTGAAAATGCCCTTAGTCCAGCTAAAGTCATTTCAGTAATAGCTGATTCTGATGAAAAAAATGCAAGTGTTATAGTACCTGATTATCAGCTGTCACTTGCAATCGGAAGAGAAGGGCAAAATGCACGTCTTGCTGCTAGGCTTACAGGATTTAAGATTGATATCAAATCTGAAACACAGGCAAGAGAGTCTGGAGATTTCCCTGGACTTAGTGAAGAGTATTATGATGATGAAGAATACTATGATGAAGGAGAATCCTCAAACGGTAACGAATAAAAAAAATCATAAAGAACGTCTAAGACGTTGTATTGGATGCAGGATATCTAATAGAAAAGAGTCCATGATCAGATTCGTAAAAGATGAAAGCGGTAAAGCTGTTTTTGATCGTTCCATGAATATGGAGGGCCGTGGCACTTATGTGTGCAGGAATGCAGAATGCCTGAATAATGCCATAAAAAGAAATGCATTTAATAGGGCGATTCACTGCGATGGCCTATCATTTACGTCGGAGGCGGTTTTGAAAGAAACTGGATTATTATGAATATGACATTATCAATTCTTGGAATATGTAAAAAAGCAGGAAAGATAAAAAGCGGCTCCTATCAGGTTGAAGAAGCTGTTAAAATGGAAAATGCTTTTTTGGTGATTGTTTCAGAGGATGCATCGGAAAATACCAAGAAAAAATATCGGAACATGTGTGAATACAGACAGATCCCGATTTATACATATAGCACATCTTATGAACTTGGCCACGCAATTGGTCAGGAATCTAGAGCTGTGGTAGCAGTAATTGATAAAAAGCTGGCTCTTATGGTTATGGATAAGCTTGCTTTAAGGTGAAAGTTTTGGAGGATACAAAATGGCAAAAATCAGAATAAGCGCCCTTGCAAAGGAAATCGATGCCCAATCAAAAGATGTGGTCTCATTCCTTGCGGCAGAAGGGATCACCGTAAAAGCACAGAACAGTATAGATGACGATGTCGCTGACAAGGTCAGAAATAATATGAAAAAGGAAACTAAAGCTAAAGTTCAGGAGAAGACAATAACTTCTGAGACAAAAGTTCCAGAGAATACAATAACTTCTGAGACAAAAGCCCCAGAAAAGACGGTTCCTTCTGATGCTGAAGACAAAAAAGAAAAAGTTGTAAGTCCATCTGATAATCATGCAAAGGATCATGAAAATTCTGATTCTGATGCATCCAAGAAGAAAAAATCTTCAATATCGGCTGTTTTTAATGTTCAGTATTCTAGAAATTCTCATAATGATAATGGCAATAATAGAAATAGTAATACTAATAGCAACAATAGCAATACTGGCAACAACAGTAATAACAGCAATAATAATAAGAACCACAAGTTCTCTTCTGATGACAATAGAAAAAATCAGAACAGGCAGGGAGCCAGACATCAGGGACAGAATAATAGAAATGCCTCTAATTCTAATACATATAGACCTATGATCAAGCCAAGAGGCGGACATGGACCTATTAGAGAAGACGGAACAAGAGTTGGTGAACCTACTCTTGAAGAACAGAAAAAACAGGAAATGAAGAGCAGAAAAGCATTTAGTGCAGATTCACGCACTACAGAAGCTCATACATCCGATGCACATACGCCTGGAGCACATACACAGGAATCCCATACAAAGGAAGTACATAATACGGAATTACGTTCTAAAAATAATGGTGATGCAACTAAAAATGTAAATAAGATGCATCATTCAAATAATAATGATGATAAAAGACGTAGTGATAGACCGTCTCAAAACATTAATGCCAAGCCTTCTTCGAATAATGACAGAAAAGACGATAGAAAGTTTGAAAAAAAGGACCACGCTGTAGATAGAAATACTGGTAAGTTCTCTAAGCATCAGAATAGCCAGGGAAGCCAGGCTACACCAGCACAGAATACGGATAAGAAGGAATCAAAGCCAAATCAGAAATTAGGCAAAAAGGTTAAGAAAAATAATAACCGAAATAACGGCAGGCCTGAAAATGCTCGTTTTATAAATCTTGAAAAAAATGGTGGCAAGAAGAGAAACAAGGCACCAGAGCAGACAAAGACTGTTGAAGAAGAAGTTAAGTCAATTAAGATCCCTGATCATATTACAGTACGAGATCTTGCGGATAAAATGAAGATTCAGCCTACTACTATAATTAAGGATATGTTTGCCAAGGCTGTAATACTTACCATCAATACAGATCTTCCTTACGAAAAAGCAGAAAATATAGCTTTGGAATATGAGATACTTTGCGAGCATGAGGAAAAGATTGATATAATCAAAGAAATGCTTAAGGAAGATGATGATGCAGAGGATACTCTTGTAGAGAGAGCTCCAGTTGTATGTGTTATGGGACATGTAGATCATGGTAAAACATCACTTCTGGATGCAATCAGAAATACTAAGGTCACAGACCGTGAGGCTGGTGGTATTACTCAGGCAATAGGTGCATATGTAGTTAACGTAAATGGACATAAGATCACATTTTTGGATACACCTGGACATGAAGCATTTACGGCTATGCGTATGAGAGGTGCCAGCTCAACAGATATCGCAATTCTTGTTGTTGCTGCAGACGATGGAGTCATGCCTCAGACAGTTGAGGCAATTAACCATGCCAAGGCTGCAGGCGTAGAAGTCATAGTTGCTGTTAACAAGATTGATAAGCCTGGTGCCAACATAGAGAGAGTAAAGCAGGAGCTTTCAGAATATGAACTTATCCCTGAAGATTGGGGTGGAAGCACAACGTTTGTACCTGTTTCAGCAAAAACTCATGAGGGAATAGATGAGCTTTTAGAGATGATTCTTCTAACTGCAGATGTACTTGAACTTAAGGCCAACCCAAAGAGAAAAGCAAGAGGACTTGTTATTGAGTCTCAGCTTGATAGAGGAAAGGGAGTTGTAGCTACTGTACTTGTTCAGAAGGGAACACTTCATGTTGGAGATCCTATATCAGCAGGAAGTTCTTTCGGTAAAGTCAGAGCTATGATAGATGAGAATGGAAGAAGAGTTAAATCTGCTGGACCTTCTACTCCTGTAGAGATTCAGGGTCTTAATGAAGTCCCTAATGCAGGTGAGATGTTTGTAGCTCAGGATTCAGATAAAGAAACCAGAGCATTTGCTCAGGAATTTTTAAATGAGGAGAAAAACAGACTTGTTGAAGAGAGCAGAAGCAGAATGTCTCTTGATAATCTTTTCTCCCAAGTTCAGTCTGGCAATGTAAAGGATCTTTGCATTATCGTTAAGGCTGATGTACAGGGTTCTGTCCAAGCAGTTAGGCAGTCATTGGAGAAATTATCCAATGAAGAGGTTGTCGTTAAGATCATACATGGTGGTGTTGGCTCTATAAATGAAAGCGATGTAGTTCTTGCATCTGCATCTAATGCGATTATCATTGGATTTAATGTAAGACCTGATGCTGTTGCAAAGGATATAGCTGAACGAGAAGGAGTAGACATCCATCTCTATAATGTAATCTATAATGCTATCGAAGATGTTGAACGTGCCATGAAGGGCATGCTAGAACCGATATTTGAGGAAAAAGTTATCGGACATGGCGAGGTACGCCAGATATTCCGTTCTTCCAAGGTGGGTGCGATTGCTGGATCATTTATTACTGATGGTACATTCAAGAGAGGATGTAAGATTAGGCTGATGAGAGACGGCAATGTTCTCTATGATGACACTCTTTCTTCACTTAAACGTATGAAGGATGATGTTAAAGAAGTAAGAGAAGGATTTGAATGTGGAGTCGTTCTTGACGGATTTAATGACATCAAGGAAGGCGATACCATGGAGACATATATCATGGTTGAGGTTCCGAGATAGGAGTAAGTTTTGAGAAAAAACAGTATAAAAAATATAAGGATTAATGAAGAGGTCAGGCGTGAACTTTCCGTAATCATTAGAGATAAGGTCAAAGATCCGAGAATCAGTATTATGACAAGTGTGACTTCTGTTGAGGTCGCACCGGATCTTAAAACATGCAAAATATATATAAGTGTTTTAGGAGATGGCGACGCCAGACAGAAAACCATGGATGGACTTAAAAGTTCTTCTGGTTTTATTAGGCATGAGCTTGCGATGACAGTTAATCTTCGAAACACGCCGGAATTAATATTTTTGGAAGATGATTCTATTGAGTATGGTGTAAGAATGTCTAAAATTATTGATGATGTCAATTCTGAAGACCAACATGACGCGGAAGATGAAGAATAATTGAGATATTTTATATTATACAGCAGATTGATGGGATGGTTTATATGACAAGCATTCTAGATGCAATTAAGGGAAAGAAAAGAATAGGGATAGGCGGACATGTAAGACCAGATGGGGATTGCATTGGTTCTTCTTTAGCTGTTTATAATTATCTTTGTGATAATGTGCCTGATGGAGATATTCATATTTTTCTTCAGGAGATTCCTAATATTTATAAATTTCTTAGAAATTCTGATAAAATAGAAGAGCCTGGAACCGTGCAGGAATCATTCGATATTTTCATTGCATTAGATTGTGGCGATTCGGATAGGCTGGGACCATCAGCTGAATATTTTAAGAACGCAGGAAGTACTTTTTGTATAGATCATCATTTGAGTAATTCTGCATTTGCTGACATTAATGAGATAGAGCCACATAGCAGCAGTACTTGCGAAATGGTTTTTGATAGAATGGATCAGAAACTTATTACAAAACAAATTGCTGAATGTTTGTACTGTGGTCTAATAAGTGATACAGGTCAGTTTCAATATTCATGTACATCATCCCATACTATGTATGCGGCTGGAGTATTAATGGATAAGGGAATCGACTATCCATATATTGTAGACCATACTTTTAGTGAAAAGACTTTTGAACAAAATAGGATTCTTGGAGTTGCACTTCTTAAAGCTGAACTTTTATTAGATGGTAAACTAATCTTTTGCAATATTACTATGGAAGAGATGAAACAGTATAATGTTATGCCTAAGCATCTCGAAGGAATTGTTGCAATGCTTCGTGCTACTAAAGATGTGGAGGTTGCCTGTTTTTGTTATGAAACAGAGGATCATGATCTAAAGGTTAGTTTAAGAGCCTCAGGCGATGTTAATCTAGCATTGATTGCATCAAAATATAATGGTGGCGGACACGCAAAAGCAGCAGGTTGCACGGTGTCTATGAGCCCTGAAGAATTTAAAAATATAATAATAAATGAAATTAAAGAAAGATTATAGGGATACGGAAAACGTATCCCTTTTTTGGGATTATGAAAAGCGGATTTATAGCAATTGATAAACCGGAAGGTTATACATCGTTTGATGTGGTAGCTATTCTGAGAAAAGTATTTAATACAAAAAAAATCGGACACACCGGCACATTGGATCCAATGGCTACCGGAGTTCTTCTTGTGTGCATAAATAAGGCAACTAAGGCAGTATCTGTTCTTCCAGAGGCTTTTAAACAATATGAGACTACTCTCAGATTGGGGATCGCCACTGATACGGAGGACATTACAGGAATTGTTACAAAAGAGTTGCCTTTCTCATGCGATGATGAAGCCATTAGAGATGCTGTTAAAAAATTTGTTGGTGATATTATCCAGATTCCCCCTATGTACTCAGCTAAGAAGATAAATGGAAAAAAACTATATGACCTTGCAAGAGAGGGGATAACGGTAGAGAGAAAACCAGTTAATCTACATATCGAAAATATAGAGGTTGTTTCTATTGACCTTCCGGATGTTTCGCTAAGAATTACTTGTCAGAAAGGTACTTATATAAGGACTTTATGCAAGGATATAGGCGAAGAACTTAGAAGCTGTGCTTGTATGACAAAACTTAGAAGGACGGAGACAGATTCATTTAAGGAAAGTGATCTGATAATCCTTTCGGATCTGACAAAAATGAATACAGATCAAGCTTATTCGCATCTTAGACCTTTAGATGAACTTTTCTGCATATATCAAGCCATATTTACAACACCTAAGGGCGATTTTTTTATGAAAAATGGAAACAGACTTAATGATACAGATATAGATTTTATTAAAACGGACATTAACGTTAGAAACTGTTCAGAAAATGAGCTATTTAGAGTTTATGATTCTAGTAATAATTTCAAGGCACTATATATAAAAAGTGGTATGGAATACAAGGCATTTAAGATGTTAATAGACTGACAGAGGATTGTTATGATTGTACTCGATAATTTTTTTGATGATATAATTGAATATCCAACAGCAGTGACAATTGGAAAATTTGATGGATTCCATAGAGGGCATGAACTTCTTCTTGAAAAAATAGAAAATAAGACCGACAGCGATCCTGCAATCAAGAGTCTCGTGGTTACATTTTCCATTTCTCCAAGGATTAAGCTTGGTGATAATCTAAATAAAAATCTAATAACTGATGAAGAAAGAAAAATCTATCTTGAGGATAGGGGAATAGATTATTTATTAGAATGTACTTTTGATAATAAGTTTATGAAAACTTTACCTGAAGAGTTTATAAAAATTCTTTCAACTAATTTTAATATGAAATATCTGGCTGTTGGTTCTGATTTTAAATTTGGATATAAAGGTATTGGAAATGCTGATTTTTTAAAAGAAAAAGCAGCTGAATATAATTATAAAGTTGAAGTGATAGAAAAGCTTAAAAGTGATGGAAGGGATATTAGCAGTACTTATATCAGACAGGAAATCTTGGATGGAAATGTAGAAAAAGCTGATGCATTATTGGGTTATCCATATTTTATATTTGGAGAAATCGTTCACGGAAATAGAATAGGTACGAAGATCGGTGTACCAACCATAAACCAGATCCCGCCGGATAGTAAACTTCTTCCATCAAATGGAGTGTATGTCACAGAAGTTATACTGGATCATAAATTATATCATGGTGTAACAAATATAGGATTTAGACCAACCGTAAATGATAATAAAGGGTTAACTGTAGAAACAAATCTTTTGGATTTTGATGATTCTAATGTTTATGACAGATATGCAAAGGTTATTTTTTCCAAGAAACTTCGTCCGGAGATTAAGTTCACTAGTTTGGATAAACTTGCGGAACAGATAAGAATTGATAGAAAACAGGCAATTGATTATTATGGATTGACATTATGATTATTATGGGTGTATATTACAAAAATGTAATGTTTGCTTAAAAATTATGTTATATTTTTGCAACTTTTAAATCTTGAATAAAAAAATCAAAATGGGGAAATATTTAACGGTAATGAAAAAAAATAACACCAAATATACACTTGTTCTTGCACTTTCACTTTTTGCATGTGTTTCTATGGGGATTTCTTTTAGGTCCCAGGCAGCAAAAGCAAAACTAAATACTCCTGTAGCAGGAGTGACTTCCTACATTAACAATGGAGGAAAGGGAGTAAATGCTGGAGTAAGTGCAGTTCTATTTGATAAAAATTCAGTCAATCTTTCAGATAATGATTCAGCCAAGAAAGTGGTAGCATCTTCGGTGCCATCGGATATTCCAGAATGTGGCAAAGAATATGGATATTCTCATATAGGAATAGCTGTAGAAGGTGGCCAGGTCAATGTTAGAGAAAGTGCTGATGAAAATTCCAATAAGATAGGAAAACTTCCTGATGGTGGTGCCTGTGAGATAATTGGAGAAGAGGGAGACTGGTTTAAAATTGAATCTGGAGAGGTCGATGGATATGTCTCAAAGCAATATCTTTTAGTTGGAGATGCTGCATTACAGAGAGCAAAGGAATTTCTCACTTCCAATGAAGAGCTGAAAACATCACTTAATTCTACAGAAGCAAAGTATGGAGAAAATGTTACGGATGTAAGAGCATCAATTGTTGAAGAGGCTCTTTCCCACGTTGGATTAAAGTATGTATGGGGAGGGACGAGCCTTACAAGAGGAGCTGATTGCTCGGGACTTGTTCTAGCAGTATATCGCCAGTTTGGAGTATATCTGCCTCATTATTCAGGAGCTCAGGCTTCATATGGCAGATCTGTATCTGTTGATGAGCTTAAACCTGGTGATCTGGTTTTTTACGGACATAGAAGAATCAGCCATGTTGCTATCTACATTGGAAATGGATGTGTAGTATCTGCACTTAACCCTCATAAGGGCGTTAAAGTAACAGGAATATACGGAGCTGGTAGTTATAAATGCTCTAGAAGCCTCTTGCCGTAGCTTTAAATATAGACAATATAATGCTTATTTAGAATCAATCCAGACAGTGTTTTTTCTTTACAGAAATTTAAATATATGGTATGATTTGTAGCGTTGTGTACCCGTGTTCGGTGGCCGGAACATCCAACCGCTGCTTGATTCGGGCTGTAAAATATTATGGAGGATATATAATGATTTCTAAAGACAAGAAAACAACAGTCATCAATGAGTTTGCACGTACACCTGGCGATACAGGATCACCTGAAGTACAGGTTGCTGTTCTCACAGAGAGGATTAAAGAACTTACTGAACATCTTAAGGAAAATCCTAAGGATCATCATTCAAGAAGAGGACTTCTGAAGATGGTAGGTAAGAGAAGAAATCTGCTTGGTTATCTTAAGAAGGTCGATATTGAGAGATATCGTTCACTTATTGAGCGCCTTGGACTTCGTAAGTAAGATTTTTGGAGCGAAATATGTTTTCATATTTCGCTCTTAATTTTATCTGGATTTATATGCGTTATAGTTACGCTTATATCATATAAAAGCATGTTATTTTTGACGTTAGGAGACGAAGATGGTAAAGACATTCACAATGGATCTTTGCGGAAGAGAACTATCCGTAGAGGTAGGCAAGGTTGCAAAGCAGGCAAATGGAGCTGTATTTATCAAATATGGTGATACGACACTTCTTTGTACTGCAACTTCATCTAACAAACCGAGAGAGGGTATTGATTTCTTCCCGCTTTCTGTTGATTTTGAAGAAAAGATATATTCAGTTGGCAAGATACCAGGTGGTTTCAAAAAGAGAGAGGGCAAGGCTTCTGATAACTCAGTACTTACTTCACGAGTTATCGATCGTCCTATGAGACCTCTTTTCCCTAAGGACTATAGAAATGATGTTAACTTAAATAACCTTGTTATGGCTGTGGATACAGAGTGTCGTCCTGAACTTGTTGCAATGATAGGTACTGCAATTGCTACATGTATTTCTGACATTCCGTTTGATGGCCCTTGTGCAATGACTCAGATCGGTATGATAGATGGTGAATTTATCATGAATCCCTCACAGAAACTTTGGGATGAGGGCGATCTTGAACTTACCGTTGCATCTACAAGAGAAAAGGTCATCATGATTGAGGCCGGAGCTAACGAAATAACAGAAGATAAGATGATTGAGGCTATTTATAAGGCTCATGAGGTCAATCAGACTATTATAAATTTCATCGATAAGATCGTTGCAGAAGTAGGAAAAGAAAAATCTACATACGAGAGCTATGTTATTCCTGCAGATATGCTCGAAGAGATGAAAAAGATTGTCACTCCTTCTGAAATGGAAGAGGCTGTTTTTACAGATGACAAGATGAAGAGGGACGAAAACATTCGTGCCATTACAGATAAATTCATGGAAGCATTTGCAGACAATACAGAGTGGCTTTCTTTTGTGTCAGATGCTGTATATCAGTATCAGAAGAAAACTGTTCGTAAAATGATCCTTAAAGATCATAAGCGTCCTGATGGAAGAAGAATCGATGAGATCCGTCCTCTTTCAGCTGAAGTTGATCTTATTCCTCGTGTACATGGTTCAGCTATGTTCACAAGAGGACAGACACAGATTTGCGATATCATAACACTGGCTCCTCTTTCAGAGGTTCAGAAAATCGATGGTCTTGACCCTTATGTAACAGATAAGAGATATGTACATCAGTACAACTTTCCTTCATATTCTGTTGGAGAGACAAAGCCTTCAAGAGGACCTGGAAGACGTGAAATTGGTCATGGCGCTCTTGCTGAACGTGCACTTATTCCTGTTCTTCCTTCCAAGGATGAATTCCCGTATGCAATTCGTGCGGTATCCGAGACATTTGAGTCAAACGGATCTACTTCAATGGCATCAACATGTGCATCTTGCATGTCTCTTATGGCAGCTGGTGTACCTCTTAAGAAGATGGTTGCAGGTATATCATGTGGTCTTGTTACTGGAGATTCAGATGATGATTATCTTGTTCTTACAGATATTCAGGGTCTTGAAGACTTCTTCGGTGATATGGATTTCAAGGTCACCGGAACAAAAGATGGAATAACTGCTATTCAGATGGATATAAAGATTCACGGGCTTACAAGATCTATCGTTGAGGAAGCAATTACACGAACAAGAGAAGCTCGTTTATTTATCATGGACACATGTATGTCCAAGGCAATTGCAGAACCTAGAAAGACTCTTAGCAAGTATGCTCCCAAGATTATTTCTATCAACATTAACCCTCAGAAGATTGGTGATGTTGTTGGTCAGAGGGGCAAAACGATAAATGAAATAATTGATCGTACAGGAGTGAAAATCGATATTACTGATGATGGCCGTGTAGATGTATGCGGAACAGATCAGGAAGGTATTGATATGGCTATAGAGATGATCAATACGATCACAACAGATTTTTTCAAGGGACAGATACTTGAAGGAAAAGTTGTAAATATTAAAGAGTTTGGCGCTTTTATTGAATTTGCACCAGGCAAAGAGGGAATGGTACATATCTCAAAGATTGCTAATGAGAGAATTGAGCATGTAGAGGATGTACTTACTCTTGGAGATATGGTCAAGGTTGTTTGCTTAGGCAAGGATAAGATGGGCAGAATCTCTTTCTCAATTAAGGATGTTAGTGAGCAATAAAATGGAACTTAAAGTTCATCTTGAAGCATTTGAAGGTCCTTTGGACCTTCTTTTGCACTTGATAGATAAAAATAAATTGAACATATATGACATACCTATATCTGAAATAACTGACCAGTATATGACGTACATTTCCGAAATGGAAAAATGTAATCTTGAGGTTGCCAGTGAATTTTTAGTTATGGCGTCTACGCTTTTGAATATTAAATCCAAAATGCTTCTTCCGAGAGAGGAAGATGAAAACGGCGAAGAAATTGATCCAAGAGATGAACTTGTCGAACAGTTATTGGAATATAAAATGGTCAGGTCTCTCTCAGAGGAATTAATAGTGCTTCAAAAAAATGCTGAGGATGTTTTTTATAGACCACCTTCGATTCCAAAGGACGTTCTTGATTATGAGGAGCCGGTAGATACAACTGAGCTTACGAAGGATATTACGTTAAAAAAACTTGAGGATATTTTCGCAAGTGTTCTTAGACGCAAGGAAGACAGACGAGATCCTATAAGGGCTCGTTTTGGGGACATTCCCAAGGAAGAGGTTCCGCTAGAAAAGAAGATGGCTTATGTTAAGGAATACATATGTAATCATAAGTCTTGTTCTTTCAGGGCATTATTAAGTGAACAATCAGACAAAACAGAATTGATTGTTGCTTTTTTGAGCATATTGGAGCTTATGAAAACCGGAGAGATAGTGGTTGCTCAGGAACATATTTTCGACGATATTACTATCAGTGCAAAATAGATTTTTAATACGCTGTAATGACAGCATTATTTTGAGGACATCAAATGGATAAGAACAAACAAAAATCAATAATAGAAGGGATTCTTTTTGCTTCCGGAGATTCAATAGAACCGGATCGCATAGGAAAGGCTCTTTCAATCGCAAATGATGAAGTGCTGGAGCTTATCAATGAGTTGAAATCTGAATATGAAGACAATGATAGAGGAATACGTATCGTTGAATTCGATGGAAAATATCAGCTATGCTCTTCAAAAGATATATATGAGTATTTGGTTAAAGTCGCAAAACAGCCAAGAAAATATGTGCTTACGGATGTTCTTTTGGAAACGCTTTCGATTATTGCTTATAAGCAGCCGGTTACAAAGGCTGAGATTGAAAAAATAAGAGGGGTATCATCTGACCATGCAGTCAATAGACTGGTCCAGTTTAATCTGGTTCAGGAATTGGGAAGACTTGACGCTCCGGGGAGACCAATGCTTTTTGGAACGACAGATGATTTTCTGAGAGCATTTGGACTTAGTAGTACTGATGATCTTCCAAAGATAAGCGCAATTCAGCTTGAAGAATGGAAACAGGAAGCAGAGGAAGAGGCGGAAAGAGAATATAACATTGATTCCGATTCAGAACCAAAGGATGAATTATTGTAATTTTATTTTCCAAAACATGAAGAAAATTTTTCTTCATGTTTTTTTTTGCAACAAAGTGCAGTAATTTTGATAAAAATTTCACGAATAATTTGTTGAATTAAACCAATATTTGGTCTATATTAATAATGTTTAGTTTTATATCTTAAACTGGTGGAAAATAGGGTTTAGCCAGTTGGTAAATAGATATAAAATGAGTATATAAATATATATAGATGGAGGGATATAAGCATGAGTAATGCAACTAACAGCCCGGCTTTATCAAGGGTAGAGGGGCTTCTCGACGAAAACAGTTTTGTCGAGATTATGTCAGAAGTTACCTCCCGCAGTACTGATTTCAATCTGACAAATGACGAGACACCTGGTGATGGTGTTGTTATTGGACATGGTCTGATTGATGGAAATCTTGTGTTTGTTTATAGCCAGGATTCATCAGTACTTGGCGGAACAGTAGGTGAGAAACATGCCGAGAAGATTAGAAAAGTCTATGAGGATGCGGTTAATTATGGTGCACCGGTTATTGGCATCATTGATTGCGGCGGAGTTAGGCTTCAGGAGTCATATGACGCCTTAAATTCTCTTGGTAATGTTATTCAGGCGGCTGCGAAAACTTCAGGGGTAGTTCCTGTGGTTTCATGTGTAGTTGGTAATTGTGGCGGTGGAATGAATGTTGTAGCCGGAGTAAGTGATTTTGTATTTATGACTAAACAGGCTTCACTTTTTGTTAATTCACCAGATGCGTTGCCGGGTAACAAAAATGTTGATACTTCAGCACCGGAATTTCAGTCTAAAGAAGTAGGACTTGCTGATGTATTTGAAAATGAAACAGAGCTTTTCAACAAAGTCAGAGAACTTATCGCTATAATTCCTGCTAATAACATGGAGGGTGGCAGAGTTGATGATTGTGATGATGATTTAAACAGAGCATCTGCTAATGTTTCAAAAGATTCTTCGATTGAAGATATTTCCAAGAGCATATCTGATGATGAAAATGTAATTATACTTAGGTCATCATATGCCAAGGATATGACAACAGGGTTTATTAGATTAAACGGAATGACAGTAGGATTTATTGGCAATTCTGATTATGACGAATATTCTCTTTCATCCAATGGATTGAACAAGGCCAGTGATTTTGTTAAATTCTTGGATTCTTATGAGATTCCACTTCTCACACTTTCAAACGTTAAGGGATATAGAAGATCTATTGATGAAGAAAAAACTATTTCAAAGGCAATTTCTTCATTTACAGTTGCGCTAGCTAATGCAGATATACCTAAAATTAATCTTATTACAGGTAATGCATTTGGTTCAGCTGCTCTTCTTATGAATTCAAAATCCCTGGGTGCAGACCTTGTTTTTGCACTTTCTGATTCAGACATGGGAATAATGGATGCCACTAAGGCTGCCAAGATTATCTGCCCGGATGGTTCTGTTGAAGACCAGAAGAATGCAGCGGATAAGTTTTCAAATGTTCAGTCAGGCACTATCAATGCTGCAAGACGTGGCCTTGTAGATAGAATAGTAAATGGAATTGATGTAAGAAAATATCTTATTGATGGCTTTGAATTCCTCTATACAAAAAAGGAAAATGAGAGTTTAAAAAAGCATAGTACAAAATAGAAAGGTCAGGAATATGAAAAAGAAAATCATAACCCTAGGTTTTACCTTGGTAATGGTCTTATCTCTGACCTCTTGCGGTTCTTCTTTTAATAATAAATCTGAGATCTATGGGATTAAGAAAACCGAAATTAGTACCCAAATGGAAGGAATCGGCAAAGAAATCAATTCGTTAAGCACAAATGATATTGACAAGTATGCTGATAAGTTCAAGGAAGCCTATGAAACTGCAACTGATGACAATAGTAAAAATCAGGCAAAAATTTATAAGGCTCTTTTCGACGGTTACAATGATTCCAGAAGCTCACTTGGGGATTTTAAAAAATTTGGAGATCTGACAATCGAAAAATCAGGTAAAACAGTTACATGTACATTATATGAAGATTTTTCAAAAAGAGATGCTAACCTTGTCTTTGTTTATAACATAGTTGGCGAAAGAATGAATCTAAGTGCAATTAATGTCAATCCAATATATTCAATGGGAGAGACAATGTCCAAGGCTGGATTAAATGTTGTCATGGGTATGTCAGTAGTATTCATAGTTCTTATTCTTATCAGCTTGATAATCTATGCTTTTAGAATAATTCCTTATCTTGAGAAGAAGAAAAAGGAACATGAGAATTTATCAGGCTCAACTATTATTGATGATGATCTGTATTCTGACAATAATACAGAGGATATGACCATTAATTCTGAAATTGCAGCGGTTATTATTGCCGCAATTAAAGCATCAGGGGAAGAGAAGACCGATGATTTTGTGGTTAGAAGCATAAAGAGAAGATAACAATAGGAGGAATTCGAAATGAAGAATTATACAGTTACAGTTAATGGAAATGTTTATGATGTAACAGTCGAAGAAAATGGCACATCAGGAATTACTCCTGTTCGTAAGGCTGTAAATGCTGCACCTGTTTCTGCACCTAATGGATCTGATTCTACAGGAAATGCAGGGGCTATCAAGATTGAAGCTGGAGCATCAGGTAAGGTATTTAAGATTGAAAAAACTGCTGGATCACCTGTCAAGAGAGGTGAACCTATACTTGTCCTTGAAGTAATGAAGATGGAGACTCCTGTTGTCGCACCTCAGGATGGAACAGTTGCTTCTATTGATGTTACAGAGGGACAGGCTATTGAAGCAGGAGAACTTCTTGCAACCATGAATTGATAAAAGGCAGGAGGATAACATGAGTTATTTAGTTAATACGATGGGAAATCTAATCCATCAGACTGCTTTCTATAATCTGACGATCGGAAATTTCATAATGATTGTAGTTGCGGGAGTGTTCTTGTATCTTGCGATAAAGAAAGACTATGAACCACTTTTGCTGGTTCCGATTGCATTTGGTATGCTGCTTGTTAATATTTTCCCGGGGATAATTGCATCTCCAGCAGAAACTTCAAATGGTGTAGGCGGTATCTTGTATTATTTCTATACTTTGGATGAATGGTCAATTCTTCCTTCGCTTATTTTCTTAGGTGTTGGAGCGATGACCGATTTTAGCCCTCTTATTGCAAATCCGGTGAGTTTTCTCATGGGAGCTGGAGCTCAGTTTGGCATTTTCGCAGCCTATATCTTGGCTATTGCAATGGGATTTAATGATGAAGCAGCAGCAGCTATTTCCATTATCGGAGGAGCTGATGGACCTACTTCAATTTTCTTGGCTGGAAAATTGGGACAAAGTGCATTGATGGGACCTATAGCGGTGGCGGCATATTCGTATATGTCTCTTGTTCCTATTATCCAGCCTCCTATTATGAAGGCACTTACTACTGAAAAGGAAAGAAAGATCAAGATGGCAAATCTTCGCCCGGTTTCAAAGCTGGAGAAGATTTTGTTCCCAATAATCGTTACGATCGTTGTGTGCTTGATCCTTCCTACTACAGCACCACTTGTTGGTATGCTTATGCTTGGTAATCTTTTTAAGGAATGTGGAGTTGTTCGTCAGCTTACAGATACGGCTGCCAATTCTCTCATGTATATCGTAGTTATTTTGCTGGGTACATCGGTAGGAGCATCTACAAGTGCAGAATCTTTTCTTAACATGGGTACCATAAAAATCGTTCTTCTTGGACTTGTTGCATTTTCAGTAAGTACAGCAGCAGGAATTTTACTAGGAAAGCTTCTTTGCAAGATTACACACGGTAAGATTAATCCGCTGATTGGATCTGCCGGAGTTTCTGCAGTTCCTATGAGTGCACGTGTATCTCAGAAGGTTGGAGCTGAAACTGATCCGACAAACTTCCTTTTGATGCATGCAATGGGACCTAATGTAGCCGGAGTTATTGGTACTGCTGTAGCAGCCGGTGTATTTATGGCTATTTTCGGAGTCAGATAGGAGGATAAATTTGATGTCAGATAACAATAAAAAACAAATCAAGATTGTTGAGACAGTACTTCGTGATGCTCATCAGTCTTTGATCGCTACTAGAATGACAACTGAAGAGATGCTGCCCATCATTGATAAGATGGATGCAATAGGTTATCATGCAGTTGAGTGTTGGGGTGGTGCAACTTTTGATTCGAGCCTTAGATTCCTTAAGGAAGACCCTTGGGATAGGCTTAGAGTTCTTAGAGATGGGTTCAAGAATACCAAGCTTCAGATGCTTTTCAGAGGTCAGAATATCCTTGGATACAAACCTTATGCAGATGATGTTGTTGAGTATTTTGTACAAAAATCTATAGCTAATGGAATTGATATAATTCGTATATTTGACTGCATGAATGATCTTCGTAATCTTCAGACAGCTGTAAATGCTTCTAAAAAAGAAAAAGGTCATGCACAAGTAGCACTTTCATATACACTTGGCGATGCTTATACTTTGGATTATTGGGTAGATATCGCAAAAAGAGTTGAAGAAATGGGAGCTGATTCACTCTGCATAAAGGACATGGCAGGTCTTCTTACCCCCAAGGCTGCTAGCGAACTTGTGCCTGCTCTTAAAGAGAATATCTCAATTCCGGTAGAGATGCATACTCACTATACTTCTGGTCTTGCATCAATGACATATATGAAAGCAGTTGAAGGCGGAGCTGATATCATTGATACAGCAATTTCACCATTTGCGCTTGGAACATCACAGCCTGCAACAGAAGTTATGGTTGAAGCATTTAAGGATACACCATATGATACAGGCCTTGACCAGAACAAACTTGCAGAAATCGCTGATTATTTTGCACCTATAAGACAGAGAGATATTGAAAGCGGACTTATGAATACCAAGGTTCTTGGAGTTAACATCAAAACGCTTCTGTATCAGGTACCTGGAGGAATGCTTTCCAACCTTATTTCTCAGCTTAAGGAACAGAACAAAGAAGATAAGCTTAGAGAAGTTCTTGAAGAAGTACCTAGAGTTAGAAAAGATCTTGGTGAGCCGCCTCTTGTCACACCTTCATCACAGATCGTTGGTACTCAGGCAGTATTTAACGTACTGATGGGTGAGAGATATAAGATAGCAACTCAGGAGACCAAGGATGTTCTTTTGGGAAAATACGGCAAGACAGTAAAGCCATTTAATCCTGAAATTGTAGATAAGGTTTTGGGTGATGAAAAGAAAAATGCTATTACATGCAGACCTGCAGATCTTATCAAGCCACAGCTTGCATCAATTGAAAATGAGATGAAACATTGGAAGACGCAGGATGAAGACGTACTTACATATGCACTTTTCCCTAAGGTAGCTGAAGATTTCTTTAAGTATCGTGAGGCTCAGAAATCAGGAATTGATTTAAATAAAGCGGATACTAAGAACAAGGCATATCCGGTATAGTAAAAGATCTTTGATAATATTTAATTTTTGACCATTTTTGTAAAGGGGTACTTATCTAAGTTTCTTAAAGGCAGAGTAAAATATCTTTGTATTTATTGATCTTGGAGCAGTATCCCTTTTGTTTTTTGAGGACATATTATGACAAATAATGATTTGATTAACAGAATCAATCAAAACTACGCTAACTTTAGCAAAGGTCAGCGAAGGCTATCTCTTTATATTGAAAAATACTATGACAGGGCAGTTTATCTAACAGCTCAGAAGCTAGGAGAAGAAGTAGGAGTCAGCGAATCAACAGTAGTAAGATTTGCAGTTACTCTGGGATACAAAGGGTATCCTGAGTTTCAAAAATCTCTTGAAGAAATGGCTATGAGCAAGCTTAATTCTATCCAGAGAATGGAAGTAACCTATGGTAAAGGAACAAAATCTGATGCAGAGGTTCTTGAGTCGGTTCTTCACTCTGATAGTGACAAGATCAAGGAAACACTTAGGGATATTAATACAGATTCCTTTGTTAAAGCCGTAGATATGCTACTTTCAGCCAATAAAATATATATAATAGGAATTCGTTCATGCGAACCCCTAGCTTCATTTTTTTCTTTTTATCTAAATCTAATTTTAGACAACGTAGTTCTTATAAATACAAATAACCCAAGTGAGATTTTTGAAAAAATGATAAGAATAGGAGAGGGCGATGTAATATTTGGCATTTCATTTCCTAGATATTCGGTCAGGACACTTAAAGCATTGGAATTTGCAAAGAACAGAGGAGCGGATGTTATTTCACTGACGGACAGTGATAATTCGCCAATGGCAATTTATTCTTCATGTAATCTTCTTGCCAAGAGTGATATGGCATCCTTTGTTGATTCTCTTGTGGCACCACTTAGTGTTGTAAATGCTCTTATTGTTGCACTTTCAATGAGAAAAGATAAAGAAGTAAAAGAAACCCTCTCTCTTTTGGAGAATATTTGGGATGAGTATCAGGTATATGAGAATGATGAATTAGAAGATGATAAGTAATCGGAGTTTTAAAATGAAAAAAATTTTAATAATTGGAGGCGGAGCTTCCGGAATAATGGCTGCGGTCAAGGCTGCAGAAAATGGTAATGATGTTACCATAATTGAAAAAAATGAGAAACTTGGGAAAAAAATATACATAACCGGAAAAGGCAGATGCAATTGTACAAATATTACGGCCATGGATGAATATCCTCATTTTTATATTTCTAATTCAAGATTTACATATAGTGCCTTTAGTGCATTTACTAATACCGATTTAATTGAATTTCTTGAAAATAATGGCACCAGATGTAAGACAGAAAGAGGAAACCGTGTTTTCCCAGTATCAGATCATGCATCTGATATTACCATAGCATTTGAACATGCACTAAAGTTATTGCATGTAAAAATTAGACTTCACACAGAGGTTTCTGATATTATTACTGAGAAAACCAGTGACCCGGATGAAAAAAAAGAATCTAAGGTGATTGGAGTCAGGCTAAAAACTGGAGATACTATCCAATGTGACAGCGTTATAATTGCAACAGGTGGATTATCATATCCAACAACAGGATCCACAGGGGATGGCTATAAGTTTGCAGAAAAAACAGGTCACCGTGTAACTTCTCTCAGACCTGCACTTGTAAGAGTGATCCTACAGGAAAACGATATATCTGAGATAGAAGGCCTGTCTCTTAAAAATGTAGAATTAAATCTTAAACTTGGAAAACATAAGTATAATGAAAGAGGAGAACTCCTTTTTACTAATGAAGGAATATCCGGTCCACTTGTTTTGACAGCAAGTTCATATATAGGTAAATTCTTGGAAAAAGATGGTAAGATATTAGGCTCGATCGATCTAAAACCGGCTTTATCACATGAACAGTTGGAAAAGAGAATTATAAGAGAATTTGATGAGAAGAAGAACCAGGATATAAAAAATGTTCTGGGTTCATTTTTACCTTCAAGTATTATAAATGTTTTTCTGAGACGATTAGATATTGATCCTACACTAAAGATTCATGATCTATCAAAAAAATATCGCGAAAAAATATTGAATCAGTTAAAATCATTTGATATTACTGTAATTGGAACCGGAACATTTAAAGAGGCGATAATTACCCAGGGCGGAGTTGATGTAAAGGATATTAATCCATCTACTATGGAGTCAAAAAAAGTAAATGGATTATTTTTTGCAGGCGAAGTCATTGACGTTGATGGTGTAACTGGTGGATTTAATCTTCAATTTGCATTTTCGTCAGGATATCTGGCTGGCATGAATGCATGATTTATGGAGGAAATAATGAAAATTGCTATTGATGGACCTGCTGGAGCAGGGAAAAGTACTATTGCAAAAAAAGCTGCAGCGGATCTTGGATTTTTATATGTTGATACAGGAGCAATGTATCGTGCAGTTGGTCTGTATATGATAGAGAATTGCATAGACATAGATAATAGAAATGCGGTATCGGCAGTTATTGAAAATGTAAATATTGATATTACATTTATAGATAATGAACAGGTTATTTTATTAAATGGAGAAAATGTCAATTCAAAAATCAGAGTGCAGGATGTAAGCAATGCGGCATCCAAGACGAGTGCTTATCCAGAAGTCAGAGCAAGACTGTTTGATCTTCAGAAAGAAATCGCAGAAGAAAAATCCGTTATTATGGATGGAAGAGATATCGGGACTGTTATTCTTCCTGATGCAGAACTAAAAATATTTCTTACAGCAAGTCCAGAAGTAAGAGGAGAAAGAAGATATAAGGAACTTATAAAAAAGGGAATTGCAGCGAATCTATCTTCTATTATAGAAGATATAAAAAAAAGAGATCATCAGGATGAAACTAGAAAAGTCTCACCTCTTAAAAAAGCAGATGATGCAATACTTCTTGATTCATCGAATATGAATATTGATGAAGTGGTTTCTACAATAACTAAAATGGCAAGGGAAAGATATAATTAGGTGTAAATCATGGATATTATTTTGGCTCCATCTGCTGGGTTTTGCTTTGGCGTAAAAAGAGCGCTTGATACTGTTCAGAAAGAAATTGACAAAAAAACAAAAAAAATATATACATATGGACCTATTATTCATAATGAAATCGTTGTAAAAGGTCTCGAGGAACAAGGCGTAGAAGTTATTTCTGAAGAAACTGACCTTTCAAAGATAAAACCAGGAGTCATTATTATTAGGTCACATGGTGTTTCAAAAAAAACTATTGATGAACTGAAATCATATGGATTTGATGTTATAAATGCAACATGCCCATTTGTTCAGAAAATTCAGAAAACAGTTAATGAATATGACAAGATGGGATACCATATTGTTATTGTTGGAGATCCAGAACATCCTGAAGTCCAGGGAATAATAGGATGGATAGAATCAGGCAAGTATAATGTGATCTCAACTGACGAAGAAGCTACGAATCTTCCATTCAAAAAATCAGAAAAAGTTTGCTTGGTTTCTCAAACTACCTTTAATTTTAAGAAATTTGAAGAATTAGTTGAAATTATTAATAAAAAAGGTTATGATTTATCTTGTTTGAATACGATCTGCAATGCCACAGAAGCGCGACAAAAAGAAGCTTCTGAAATTGCAGATAAAGTTGATGTGATGATAGTCATCGGCGGGAAGCATAGTTCTAACTCGAGAAAATTATACGAAATTTGTAGAGCAAAGAACCAGGATACATATTTTATCCAGTCAGTAAAAGACCTTGATCTTTCCCTATTGCAATCCATTGACAGCGTAGGAATAACAGCAGGGGCATCGACCCCGAACAATATAATTGAGGAGGTTCAAGGAACATGCCAGAAGAGAGCTTTGAACAGATGTTAGAAGCATCAATGAAAACTATTCACAACGGAGAGATCGTAGAGGGTACTGTAATCTACGTTAAGCCAGATGAGATCGCGCTTAATATCGGATACAAGTCAGATGGTATTATTACTCGCTCAGAGTATACCGATGATTCAAGTCTTGATCTTACAACTGTCGTTAAAGAAGGTGATTCGATGGAAGCCATCGTAACCAAGGTTAATGACGGAGAGAGCCAGGTACTTCTTTCATACAGAAGACTTGAGCAGGAAAAAGGTAATGAGAAACTTAGAGAAGCATTTGAGAATCATGAGGTTCTTTCAGGAAAGGTCGTTAAAGTTCTTAACGGCGGCTTAAGCGTAGTCGTAGACGAGGCTAGAGTATTTGTTCCTGCAAGTCTTATTGCAGATACTTTTGTTAAGGATCTTAATCAGTATGCCGGCAAAGATATCAAGTTCGTTATTACTGAGTTTAATCCCAGAAAAAGAAGAATTATCGGAGATAGAAAGCAGCTTCTCGTTGCTAAAAAAGAAGAAGTACAGAAGGAATTCTTTGACAACATTCATGTTGGCGATGTAATTGACGGTACTGTTAAGAACGTTACTGATTTCGGTGCATTTATCGATCTTGGCGGCGTAGATGGTCTTCTTCATATTTCAGAAATGTCATGGGGACATGTTGACAATCCTAAGAAGTTATACAAGGTTGACGACAAGGTTAAGGTATTTATTAAGAGCATTAACGGTAAGAAGATTGCTCTTAGCCGTAAGTTTGATAATGAAAATCCTTGGAACGGTGCTTCTGAGAAGTATGCAGTTGGCACAATCGTATCAGGAAAGGTTGCCAGAATGACAGATTTTGGCGCATTCATTGAACTTGAGCCTGGAATCGATGCACTTCTTCATGTTTCACAGATATCAAAGGATCACGTTGATAAGCCTTCAGATGTTCTTGCTGTTAGTCAGGACGTTACAGCCATGGTTGTAGAGGTTCGTGATAACGAGCATAAGATCAGCCTTAGCATTAAGGCAATGTCTGAAGATAAAAATGATACTGTTGCTGAAGACACAGAATCTACAGAAGAGTAAATAGCTATTCTTGCCGAATATAATATAGCCTGCGGAGGTGTCTTATGGAATTTTACGAAGAATTCAAAGCAAAGATCCTTCTTATGACAAAAATTGATCTCAGTTCATACAAGGAAAAGCAGATGAGACGTCGCATAGACTCTCTTGTCACCAGAAATAGCTGTAAGACATATGAAGAATATTATAAACTTCTTACGCCTAGGACAGCGGTTTTTGATGAATTTATAAATTTTCTTACAATTAATGTTTCTGAGTTTTATAGAAATCCTGACCAGTGGGAATTACTTCATAAGGAGTTCTTTCCATATTTGATGGATAAGTTCGGAAAGAAACTTAATATTTGGAGTGCAGCGTGTTCAACAGGAGACGAACCTTATTCTCTTGTTATGGCTTTATCGAGGTTTTTACCTTTGTCACAGATTCACATTGTCGCAACAGATATTGATAAACAAGTTATTGCCCAGGCAAAAACTGGATTGTATTCTGCAAAGAGTATTGCAAACGTACCTTCAGATTTAAAACAAAAGTATTTTACTCAGATCGGTTCATCGTACCAGATATCTGATGAAATTAAGAAATGTGTAGAATTCAAAACTCATGATTTGCTTAAAGATAGATATATCTCGAATTGTGATATGATTGTATGCAGAAATGTTTTGATTTATTTTACTGAAGAGGCGAAGGAAGAAATTTACAGAAAATTCTATGATTCACTCAAAAGAGAGGGCATACTCTTTATTGGAAGTACTGAACAAGTTATGGACTATAAAGAGATTGGCTTCAAGCGTAGAAATTCATTTTTCTATGAAAAAGGTATACCTGGAGTTTGATAACGGGTTACGATTTTAATTTTATTAAATAAGCGATCTCAATTGATTTTGAGACCGCTTATTTTGTTTCAGCGTGATTGATGATTTGGGAATATTGAAGTACATATTATGGGGTAGAGTGGTTTCTTTCTATGAAAATTTTTAATTTTGAATCTAAAATAGATATTAATTCTATAAATCAATACTTTGAGCTAAGTGATAATGATGTCTTTTTTGATATAGAGACAACGGGATTATCGAGAAAATATTCCCATATTTATATGATAGGTATTGGAGTAATTGAAAATGAATTCTATAAAATCACTCAGTTTTTTGCGGAAACGGTATTAGAAGAAAGAAAAGTGATAGAAGCTTTTCTGAATTCAATTCCTGAATATTCAAGACTTATAACATATAACGGTGATAGATTTGATATTCCTTTTGTTGCTGAAAAAAATGAACAATTTCGGAATATGATTGATAATGGTTTTATATCATCCTTTGATATATATAAGGCGATTAAGCCATTAAAATCTTTTTTAAGACTTCCAGCTCTAAAGCAAAAAAATATAGAAGCATTTCTTGGAATAAATAGAGAAGATAAGTATGATGGTGGTAAATTGATAAAAGTGTATGAAGAATATCAAAAGAGACCTGACGATGAGGACGAACATTTTTTGATCATTCATAACAGAGAAGATGTATATGGCATGCTTCCACTTTTAAAGATATTTAAATATTTTCAGATCAAAAAAATAAATTTTATAAATTTTTCAATGAAAAAAGAATCAGATGAAATTATTTTTAAAGGTTCAACTAATCTTGATCTTCCTAGGGCAATTAGAATTGATCTAAATGATGTATATATAATACTTGATAAGAATATTATAAAAGGAACATGTCCACTTTATGATGGAAAAATGAAACATTATTTTTTGAACTATAAGGACTATGTTTATCTTATCGATGAAGAAAAGATAATTCCGAAAATATTAACCAGTGGGATAAATGTCGAACGTTATAGGAAACCAACTAAAGATGAATGCTTTGTATATGTTGAGAATGATAAAATCAGCGATTCTTTTTTTATGGATGAAATTAAAAATCTTTTTTCTGGTATTTAAATTTATACAAAATTATAATTCGAATTTAAAGGAAAAATGTATAAAAGTGTTATAATTGAAACTTATGAGTAGCTTATTTGAGTAAAAGGAGGGATACAATTTCATGGCTTTACATAGTTTTAAGGGCGGTGTTCATCCCCAAGAGGGGAAAGAACTGTCAAAAGACAAGCCAATCAAAGAATTGCAGCCATCAGGGGAGCTTGTCTATCCGCTTTCACAGCATATTGGCGCGCCGGCGAAGGCAGTTGTCGCTGTCGGAGATGCAGTAAAAAGAGGGCAGATGCTTGCTGAGGCAGGCGGTTTTGTTTCGGCTTCGATTTATTCTTCGGTTTCAGGTACTGTTAAGGAAATTTTACCTAGACGTGTAGCAACCGGCGATATGGTTATGTCAATTGTTATTGAAAATGATAATGAGTATTCTGAGGTGGATTTTGAAGAACTTTCTCTAGATCAGGTTAATGGATTGACCGGAGAACAGATTTTAGGAAAAATAAAGAATGCCGGAATTGTTGGTATGGGTGGTGCTGGATTTCCAACACATGTAAAACTTTCCCCCAAGAATCCTGAAAAAATTGAATATATAATTGCAAACTGTGCTGAATGTGAACCATATCTGACAAGTGATTATCGCGCAATTCTTGAAAACACAGATAAACTTGTTGAGGGAATAAAACTTATTCTTAAGCTGTTTCCCAATGCTAAGGGTGTATTCGGAGTTGAAAATAATAAGCTTGACTGTATAGAGAAAATCAGATCACTTATAACTGACGACAATAGACTTTCTGTTTGTGAACTTTTGACAAAATATCCGCAGGGTGGAGAGAGACAACTTATCCATGCGGTCACAGGTCGTGATATTAATTCTAAGATGTTACCCGCAGATACTGGATGTATAGTAGATAATGTCGCTACGATTTCGGCTGTATATGATGCAGTTTATCTTGGCAGACCTGTGATGGATAGGATATTTACAGTTTCAGGTGATGATGTCGTTGAACCTAGAAATTTCTCTATACATATAGGAACTTCATTTAAAGAAATTCTAAATGCTGCAGAGGGTTTGAAAAAGCCAGCAGCCAAAATGATTTCCGGTGGTCCCATGATGGGATTTGCAATGTTTGATATTGATGTTCCAACAACCAAGACAACATCAGCTCTTCTTGTTTTTACAGAGGATGAAGCTTCAAAATATGAAACTACAGCTTGTATAAACTGTGGAAGATGTGTAGAGGCTTGTCCGGAAAACCTTATTCCAAGTCGTCTTTCTAAATATTCGGAAAATGGAGTTAAGGATATATTTGAGGAGTGGTACGGACTTGAGTGTATTGAATGTGGAAGCTGTAGCTTTGTTTGCCCGGCCAGACGTCCATTAGCTCAAGATATAAAGACAATGAAGAAACAGATACTTACTGACAAGAGAAATCAGAAGAAATAGGAAGAGGTGAATCTTTTGAGCGACTTAATTCATGTTACATCTTCACCTCATGTGAGGGAGAATACAGATACAAAGCGAATAATGATTCTTGTTATTATTTCGCTTTTACCCGCATCGATCTTTGGTGTTTTTAACTTTGGACCAAAAGCATTATTGGTGCTGTTATTATCGATTTTCAGCTGCGTAGCAATTGAAGCCATTACTGATAAATTTTTAAAAAAGAGAAGTACCGTTTCAGACCTTTCAGCGGTCGTTACAGGACTTTTATTAGGACTGAATTTGCCACATACAGTTTCATGGTTTGTCCCTGTCGTTGGTGGTTTCTTTGCGATTTTTGTTGTTAAGATGCTATTCGGAGGATTAGGACAGAATTTTATGAATCCTGCTCTTGGAGCAAGATGTTTCCTACTTCTTTCATTTACACAGCAGATGACCAGCTTTTCTTATGATGGTGTTACAGGTGCAACACCTCTAGCACAACTAAAGGCGGGAGAATCTGTAGATGCATTAAAGATGTTTCTTGGAACTGAAGCTGGTACAATTGGTGAAACATCAGTGATCGCTCTATTGATCGGAGCTATTTTCCTGATACTCATGGGTATTATCAATTTGAGAATACCTGCATCATATATTGGCACTTTTGCAATATTTGTTCTTCTTTTCGGAGGACATGGATTTGACTGGACGTTTCTCGTAGAGGAGATTTGCGGAGGCGGACTTATACTTGGCGCATTTTTCATGGCAACAGATTATGTTACCTCGCCTATTACACCAAAGGGCCAGATTATTTTTGGAATTGTTCTTGGAATACTAACGGGTATTTTTAGAATTTTTGGCGCATCGGCAGAGGGTGTATCTTATGCAATAATTTTTGCTAACTGTTTAGTTCCTCTTATTGAGAAATTTACAGTTCCAAAGGCTTTTGGAATTGTGAAGGAACCTAGCAAAAAAGACAGTAAGTTAGAGGAAGGAGCAAAAGCATGAATAAATTAGTAAAAGATGCTCTTACCCTGACACTAATTACCTTTATATCAGGACTTGCACTTGGTGGTGTCCATGCTATTACAGAGAAGCCTATTGCAAGGGCACAGGAGCAGGCTGTTCAAAAGGCATATAATGAAGTTTTTTCAAAAGCAAAAAAATTTGAAGATGATAAATCATTTGATTCAAAAAAAGCAGATAAGATTGTTAAGGATGCTGGTTACAAGGGAATTACAGTTGATGATTGTATTGTTGCCAAGGATGCATCAGGCAAAAAACTTGGATATGTGCTTGCCGTAACAAATATGAATGATTATGGTGGAAAGCTTACATTTTATATGGGTGTAACAAACGATGGCAAAATGAATGGATATTCAATAACAGCTATTAATGATACTCCTGGACTTGGAATGAAGGCTAAAGAAGACAAGTTTAAAAATGAATTTATAGGAATTAAAGCTGGAACATATGAAGTTTCTAAAAATGGTGGCGGTAAAGGTAAAATCGAGGCCATAAGTGGAGCTACAATTACTTCTAATGCAGTAACAAAAGCGGTTGACGCTGGATTTTGTTACTTTAAAACTCTGACAGGAGGTGCTAAGTAATGGAAAAGAAAAATGACAGTCCTGTCGAGAGACTGTATAACGGAATTATTCGTGAAAATCCTACAGTTGTGCTGATGCTTGGAATGTGTCCTACACTGGCTGTAACAACATCATTAATAAATGGTATTGGAATGGGACTTTCTACAACAGTTGTACTTGCGTTTTCAAATCTTATTATATCGGCACTTCGAAAAATCATTCCGGATGCAGTTAGAATGCCTGCATATATTGTTATAGTTGCATCTCTTGTAACAGTTGTTCAGTTTTTGATTCAGGGATTTGTTCCATCTATTTATGACGCACTTGGAATATATATTCCGCTTATAGTTGTTAACTGTATTATTCTTGGACGTGCAGAATCCTATGCATCAAAGAACCCTGTTATTCCTTCGTTTTTTGATGGAATCGGTATGGGTCTTGGATTCACAATTTCAATTTCAATAATCGGTACAATAAGAGAAATACTTGGAGCAGGACAGATTGCAGGTTTCCAGGTTCTTCCGCTTGCTGATCCTTCAATAGGTAAGGCTGGATATACTCCGGTATCAATATTTGTACTTGCACCGGGAGCATTTTTCATACTTGCACTTCTTGTTGCAGTAATGAAGGTCGTAAGGGAAAAAATGGTAGCAAAGGGTAAACCGCTAGCTGCAGCTCAAGGCGCAGCATTTACAGGTGATTGCTCATCATGTTCTATGGCAGCAACCTGTGGTGGAAAATCAATTTATGACAGAATAAATTGCGCAGACAGCAAGAACGAAAAAATTGAATCAAAGAAAGAGGAGGATGAACAGTAATGAAAGCCATTATTTTACTGCTGGTTAGCTCAGCGATTGTAAATAACGTTGTACTTAGCCAGTTCCTTGGACTTTGTCCTTTCCTTGGAGTTTCAAAGAAAACTGAAACTGCAGCAGGAATGGGAGCGGCTGTAATATTTGTAATTACACTTTCGTCATTTGTAACTGGTCTTATTTATAACTTTATACTTAAGCCATTAGACCTTGACTATCTAAATACGATTGTATTCATACTAGTAATTGCAGCACTTGTTCAGTTTGTTGAAATGATTCTAAAAAAGAATATACCTTCACTATACAATGCACTTGGAGTTTATCTTCCCTTAATAACAACTAACTGTGCGGTTCTTGGAACTGCAATCAATATTGTTACCAAAGACTACAATATTTGGCAGGGTGTTGTATATGGCTTTGGTGTTGCAGCCGGATTTGCAATTGCAATTTTTATCATGGCCGGAATAAGAGAAAAAATTCAGTTTAATGATGTTCCACATGCATTTCAGGGAACAGCTATTGTTGTTGTTACAGCTGGACTTATGGCAATTGCATTTATGGGATTTTCGGGAATTATTTAAGGAGGAAAATTGTTATGATCACTGGTGTTGTAATTGCTACTTTAATTGTGACAGCAACCGGATGTCTGATCGGATTCTTCCTGGTATTTGCCGGAAAGAAATTTGAGGTTGAAGTTGATGAAAAAGAAGCTGCTGTACTAGATGCACTTCCAGGAAATAATTGCGGCGGATGTGGATATGCAGGATGTGCTGCACTTGCCAAGGCAATTGCTAATGGAGAAGCTCCTGTTAATCAGTGTCCTGTAGGAGGCGCTCCTGTAGGTAATATCATTGCTGGTATTATGGGAGTTGAAGCCGGAGAGTCTATAAGAAAAGTTGCTTATGTACATTGTGCAGGAACTTGTGATAAGGCAAAAGATAGATACGAATATACAGGAACTCAGGACTGTAATGCTCTTAAGCTTCTTCCAGGCGGTGGTTTTAAAGCTTGTAACTATGGTTGCTTGGGAAGAGGAAGCTGCGTAAATGTCTGTGAATTTAATGCTATTCATATCGTAGATGGCATTGCCAAGGTCAATAAAGAGAATTGTAAGGCTTGCAGTAAGTGTATAAATGTGTGTCCTCAACACATAATTGACCTTCAACCATATGATAGTGCCTATGACGTTACATGTAGCTCAAAGGACAAAGGTAAGGATGTAATGGCAGTATGTGATATTGGATGTATTGCCTGTCATATTTGCGAGAAAAATTGTCCACATGATGCAGTCCATGTTATTGATAATATAGCTGTTATTGATCAGGATAAATGTTTTGGATGTGGAATCTGTGCTGAAAAGTGCCCTAAAAAGGTTATTTTTAAGCAGCCGGGAGAGATTCGTTCTGCAGAAGCATAAAAAATATTGATAAGGCTTTGAGTATCTTTTTTAGAAAAATCTAAATTGAGATACTCAGGGTCTTTTTTTGATAAAAAGCAATTGTAATGCTGTAACTACGATAATTAGTTTATTTTTTCATACAAATATGTTACATTTAGGGATGACATTTTTGAAAGGCGTTTTTGTTATGAAAAAAAATAATTTTAAAGATAAAAAAAGAATCATAGTTAAAATCGGGTCTAATTCGCTTACACATCCGGATACGGGTCATCCGGATCTAGTGAAAATTGAAAAGCTCGTAAGAGAACTTTCAGATATAAGAAATCAGGGAAAAGATGTCTGTCTGGTTTCATCCGGAGCAGTAGCTTTTGGCAGGCTTAGAATGGGATTTTCAAGTAAGCCGGATTCTCTTCCGGAGAAACAGGCATTGGCTGCAGTAGGCCAGGCTGGTCTTATGTCAATATATTCAAGATTGTTTTCTGAATACAATGAGAGATGTGGTCAGGTCCTGATGACAAAAAATACAATTGTAGACAATGTATCTAGAATAAATGCATTGAATACATTTGAATCTCTATTTAAAATGGGTGTGATACCTATTGTTAATGAAAATGATACAATTTCTACATATGAGATGAAGTTTGGTGATAACGATACACTTTCAGCAATGGTAACATCCCTTACAAGAGCTGATCTATTGATCTTGCTATCCGATATCAATGGTCTATATGATTCTGATCCCAGGAAAACTCCTGGAGCCAAGCTGATCAGTGATGTTTCTTGTATTGATGAACGGATCCAGAGCATGGCATCAAATACTCCGGGAAGCGATATAGGTACCGGAGGTATGACAACAAAGATAAGAGCTGCCCAGATAGCCACAGCATCAGGAGCAGATATGATAATTGCTAATGGACGTGATGTTTCAGTTTTACATGAAATATTTGATGATGATTTTATTGGTACACATTTTTGGGCCAATGAAAATTCTAATTTTGATTTGATTGATTATCTGAATGACAATCTCATCTGATATTTTAAACTATATTTTTATAGAGGGAGAATAACATGGAAGGCAATAATGAGCTTTTGGATTCAATCAGGAAAAAACATATTGCATCCCGAGATGAGATGGAAGCAGGAAGAGCATATGATGCTTCAAACTTGATTTTGGAAAATCTTAGATCCTTAATTTTTAATGATGAACAAAATACAGCAGAAAATTATATGAAGTTATTATCAAAGATTTTAATTGATAGCTTTGATAATAAGATTGAGCATGAGGAATTTGCTGATAATGATCAGAAGAATAAAAATGATGGTAAAAATAAAAAAAACAAAATAAGGAAGAATATTCTTTTGTTTTATCCAGTAGAGCGTGAGACTGCGATTCATCCTATTTTTAGAGATCTTCTTAAGGCCGGATATAATATTTATTTTCCAAAGATATACAATGATAAAATTGAATTTTTCAGAGTTAACAATCTAAACAGTTTTACTATTGGTGAAATGGATATTCCTGAACCGGTTGGAAATACAGATAAATGGAAAAATAATTTTGAAGGTTTGTGCGTAATTCCCGGTGTTGTTTTTGATAGAAAGGGGAATAGAGTAGGGTTTGGAAAGGGTTATTATGATAAATTCCTTTCAAGTCAGAAAAATCTTTTAAAAATAGGTATATGTTATGAGGATCAGGTTGAGGATAGTCTCCCTGTTGAAGAATGGGATGTTCCGATGAATATTCTGATTACTGAAACAGGAATATTTGATTTTACAGAAAGACATAGTAATGAATAATATTAATGTTATGTATACATTTACAATTGATGATTTGAAGAAACTATGTGAATCTTCCAAGAAGGCATCAGTATACACAGGTCATCTTGATACAATTAAAAAAAATAATGCGATTAAGATCTGTAGTGAGATTTTAAGATCATCTTCTGATGATATCCTAAGGGCAAACAGCATTGATCTTAAAAATGCTGTAGAAGATAACATGCCTAAGCCTCTATATGACAGACTGAAACTGGATATAGACAGAATCAATGCAATGGCTGATGGACTCATGGAACTGGTAGCATTAGATGATCCTATAGGCAATATTTCTTACATGAAGAAAAGGCCTAATGGGCTTCTAATAGGGAAAAAATCTGTTCCTATGGGTGTTGTGGGAGTCATATACGAAGCAAGGCCTAATGTTACATCTGATGTCTTTGGATTATGCTTTAAAACAGGCAATTCCTGTATATTAAAGGGCGGAAGAGCTGCAGAAAATTCTAATATGGAAATTGTCAAAGTACTAAAAAAAGGTCTTAGTATTTCAGGGATTGATGATAGTTGTATTTCATATATCCCAGGATCTGACAGAGAAATAACAAATGCATTTATGAAAATGAATGAATATGTAGATGTGCTTATCCCAAGGGGAGGAGCAGGTCTTATTGCTGCAGTAGTCAATAATTCTACGGTTCCTGTTATTGAGACAGGAACGGGAAACTGTCATGTGTATGTGGATGAGTCTGCTGACTTTGACATGGCACTTAACATTATAATTAATGCAAAAACGCAGAGGGTAGGAGTTTGTAATGCAATGGAATCATTATTGGTTCATAAATCTATTGCCAAAGAATTTTTACCTATGATGTATAAAGAATTAAAGGCAAGAAAGGTAGAGATAAGAACTGATTCTATCTCCAATTCAATTTTACCTGATTCAATAAAGGCAGATGAAGATGATTGGGGAAAAGAATACTTGGATTACATTATGTCTGTTAGGGTCGTAGCTTCAATAGATGAAGCTATAGATCATATCAATAGATATAATACCGGTCATTCAGAATCCATAATAACTAAGGATTATGATAATGCTAATAAATTCTTGGAATTTGTAGATTCTGCTTGCGTCTATGTTAATGCATCTACTCGTTTTACAGATGGACATGAATTCGGCTTTGGAGCAGAGATAGGTATCAGTACTCAGAAACTCCATGCAAGAGGTCCTATGGGATTAGACGCACTTTGTACTTATAAATATGTGATTTACGGAAATGGACAGATACGTGATTGATATAAATAAAGCACCTGAAAATGAGCCTGAGAGACAGAACTTTTTCATTGAGATAGGTCAGGAATTATTAAATATAAAAGAAGCATCTATTGGTAGAAAATTAACCTGCCATGTTACAACATTTGGTTGTCAGATGAATTCTAGAGATTCCGAAAAGTTAAGAGGAATACTGGAGAAGATTGGTTATCAGAATATTGATTCAGAAGATGCGGATCTTGTAATATTTAATACGTGTTCCGTTAGGGAGAATGCTGATAACAGAGTCTACGGAAGATTAGGGATCCTGCATGGATATAAGGATAAAAATCCTGATATGAAAATAGGCATCTGTGGATGTATGATGCAGGAAAAACAGATAGTTGACAAGATTAAAAGCAGTTATAATTTTGTTGATATCATGTTCGGAACTCATAATATCCATGAACTGGCAGAAATAGTTGTTAAGAATCTGATCCAGGATAAGAAAATAATTGAAATATGGGAAGAGGCCAAAGAAATTGTGGAGGATCTTCCTTGTGATAGAACATATAAGTTTAAAACAGGCATAAATATCATGTTTGGATGCAATAATTTTTGTAGTTATTGCATTGTTCCTTATGTACGTGGAAGAGAGAGAAGCAGAGAACCTGAGGATATAATTGCTGAGATCCAGAGAATGGTGGATGATGGAGTAATAGAAATCATGCTGCTTGGTCAGAATGTCAATTCATATGGTAAGACACTAGACCGTGACTATAGATTTTCAGATCTTTTAAGAGAAGTAGATAAAATACAAGGTTTAAAAAGAATTAGATTTATGACACCGCATCCCAAGGATCTGTCGGATGATCTGATCGAAGCAGTAAAGGACTGTAAACATGTATGCCATCATATTCATCTTCCATTACAGTCAGGATCGACTGAAATCTTGACAAAGATGAACAGGCATTATACAAAAGAGAAATATCTTTCTCTTGTAGACAAAATAAAAATGAATATACCTGATTGTGCTATTACAACTGATATAATAGTAGGATTCCCAGGAGAAACAGAGGAAGACTTCCTTGAAACCATGGATGTTGTTAGAAAAGTAAGATACGATAGTGCCTTTACATTTCAATATTCAAGAAGAACAGGAACACCTGCTGCCGAAATGGAAGATCAGATCACACAGGATATTGTGAAAGACCGATTCGACAGACTGTTGTCAGAAGTTCAGAAAATTGGCCGTGAGAAGACAAATGAACTTGGTGGAATGACTCTTCCCGTTTTGTGTGAAGAAATAGATAAAGATGATCCATCTATGTTCACAGGAAGACTTGAGAATAATTCTGTTGTTCATTTTACAGCCGAAACATCAAATATTGGTAAAATTGTACCTGTCAAGCTTACAAAAGTTAAGGGATTTTATTATATTGGCGAAATTAATGAAAAGTAATAAAACGAATATAAAATATGATATTATTTTTTTTGTGGTGGCAGGAATAATTCTTGTTTTCTTATTTCTTGCCTATTTTTTCTTGACTAGGTCGAATGGTTATACATGTGAGATAAAAAAAGATAACAAAATATATGGTGAGTATAAACTGGATAAGGATCAGCACATTGATATCAAAGAAAATGGAAACTTGGTTAATGTTGTAGTTATCAAAGATCATGAGGTTTATATGAAGGAAGCTGATTGTCCTGACAAACTATGTGAAAAAATGGGCAAGATATCCCATGTCGGAGAGACAATTGTATGTCTTCCGAATAAAATAATCATAACAATAAAGGGAGATAAAGGATCAGATTCTCTTGATAGTATGACAAAGTAAGGTGATATATGTTGGGAGTTAAAAGCACAAAAAACATAGGAATTACGAGCCTTTTTCTTGCACTTGCTCTGGTTCTTTCATACATAGAGACTTTGCTTCCAGTTTTTATTCCGATTCCCGGATTGAAAATAGGCCTTCCTAATCTTGTTATAATTATTATTTTATATTTATATGATTTAAAAACAGCATCTCTTATTAATGTTATGAGAATATTTATTGCTGGATTTATGTTTGGAAGTGCGTTTTCAATCGTGTATAGTTTAGCAGGTGCTTTTTTATCCATGATAATAATGGCACTTATGAAAAAAACGAGAAAATTCAGTATAGTAACAGTAAGTTCAGCTGGAGGCATATTTCATAATTTGGGGCAGATAATTATGGCAGCCATTGTTATGGAAAATTATTATATTTTTACATACTTTCCTGTTTTATTTATTGGCGGACTTATAACAGGAATCGTAATTGGAATAATTGCTCGTGAACTACTTCCGAGACTTCGCAAAATTATAGGGTTTGAAATAAAGGAATCAGAATGATAGCATTTATACAGGGAACGATTTTTAAAAGAAAAGAAGATAGCATTATTATCGAGACAAATGGTATAGGTTATCTTATTTTTATGTCGGTAAGAGATATAGCAGAGATAGAAAACAATCAGGAATACCTTATATATACCTATATGCATGTAAAAGAGGATGGTATATCATTGTTTGGATTCTTGGATGAGGAAGATGTAAATATATTCAAACAATTAATAACAGTATCAGGAATTGGACCCAAAATAGGACTCGCTTGTCTTTCTGTTTTTAATGTGAGTGATATTAAATTTGCAATTTTATCAGAGGATGACAAGACACTTAGTAAGGTGCCGGGAATGGGAAACAAGACAGCTAAAAAGATCATATTGGAATTAAAAGATAAGATCTCACTTCCTGATGCAATCGAAGAAAATTTTGATTCAAATTCTTCAACCAATAGTTCTTCAGGATCAGCTAAAAATGATGCAGTACTAGCACTTTCTAGTCTGGGATATAGCCAGACAGAGGCTCTTCAGGCAATATCCAAGATACCTGAAGCCAAGGATATGGATGCGGAAGAATTGATTAAGCAGGCTTTAAAAAAACTTGCATTTATGTAAAAATAATTTTATTAATGATAATATCAAATAGGATATATTAAATTGGAAAAACGTATTATTTCCACCGAGATAAAAACCGGTGAAGAAAAAACAGAAAATACTCTTAGACCAAAGAGCCTAAAAGAGTACGTAGGTCAGGAAAAAGTTAAAGAGACTCTAGGCATTTTTATTAGTGCGGCAATGGATAGAGGAGAGCCTCTTGATCATGTACTTTTTTATGGCCCTCCGGGTCTTGGAAAAACAACACTTTCTGAAATCATTGCTAATGAAATGGGAGTGCATATAAAAATAACTTCAGGACCGGCAATTCAAAAACCAGGGGAAATGGCTGCAATTTTAAGCAATCTAAATGAGGGAGATCTTTTATTTGTTGATGAGATCCACAGACTTAATAAGCAAGTCGAAGAAGTTTTATACCCGGCAATGGAAGATTATGCAATTGATATAGTGATTGGAAAAGGCCAGACTGCAAGGTCGATCCGTTTGGATCTCCCTAAGTTCACGTTGGTCGGTGCTACTACAAGAGCTGGACTCTTGTCAGCTCCACTTCGAGACCGATTTGGTGTGCTATATCATATGGAATTTTATACTCCGAATGAGCTAAAGGAAATTGTTATTCAGTCTGCCAAAAAATTAAATGTCAATATAGACGATGAAGCAGCGTTTTGCCTTGCATCGAGATCTAGAGGAACACCTAGATTAGCTAACAGGCTCTTGAAAAGAGTCCGTGACTATGCAGAAGTAAAATATAATGGTGAGATAAAAGAAAAAGTTATAGATGAAGCTCTTGATCTTCTTGAGATTGATTCACTAGGACTTGATACTGCAGATAGAAACATGCTTCTTACAATTATTAATAAATTTGATGGTGGGCCGGTGGGACTTGACACTTTAGCAGCTTCAATTGGTGAGGATTCAGGCACAATAGAAGAAGTTTATGAACCATTCCTGGTTAAAAGTGGTCTTATACTTCGTACTCCCAAGGGTAGAATTGCTTCAAAAGAAGCGTATGAACATTTTGACATAGAGTATAAGGTCTAATATAATTGAAGAAGTTATGAATAATTAGCACAATATTATTTGGGATGATATTGTAAGCAAGGGGACATTATGTCAGCAAAGAAAAGCACAAACGTTATTATTGGAAATAAAATGTATACTTTAAGTGGCTATGAAGAGGAAGAATATCTTCATAAGGTAGCTACATATATTAATCATAAGATCGAAGAGGTTGAGAAGCTTGATAATTATAAGCAGCTATCAACTGATATGAAGACAGTTATGCTTAATCTTAACCTTGCAGATGATTATTTTAAAGCAAAAGACAGAGTCGAAAGTAATGAGCAGGATCTAAAGCACAAAGATCAGGAAATCTATAATTTAAAGCACGAGCTTGTAACTAATCAAGTTACAACAGAGGAACTTGAAAAGCAGATTTCAGATCTAAAGGAAGAGAATCAAGAGCTGAAACTTCATAAGGCCAAGCTTGAAGCATCGCTTGAGGATGCACTTCTTGGTACTGGAGATTCAGGCTCAGACGAATTTTGAGAATGAGTAAAAATGGATTAGAACTTTTAGCACCGGCCGGTAATCTTCAAACTTTAAAAAAAGTAGTTGATGCCGGTTGTGATGCCGTATATTTCGGAGGCTCTATGTTTGGAGCCAGGGCATATGCCGATAATTTTTGTTTCAATGATGCGATTGAAGGCATAAAGTATGCTCATCTTTTTAATGCAAAGGCATTTCTTACAGTCAATACCCTTATTAAAAACATTGAATATAGCAAATTATATTTATATATAAAAGAATACAGAGATGCAGGAATTGATGCTGTTTTAGTACAGGATTTTTCTGTACTAAAGTTTATCCGTGATAATTTCCCGGATCTTGATGTACATGCAAGTACACAGATGTCAGTCACGTCTCAATTTGGAGTTTCATTTCTACAAGACCAAGGCGTGAAAAGAATAGTTCTTGCAAGAGAATTATCACTTGGCGAAATATCCGATATTTATGAGAATACGGGAGCTGAACTTGAAGCCTTTGTTCATGGCGCAATTTGCGTATGTTATTCCGGACAATGTCTTTTGAGCAGTATGCTAGGTGGAAGAAGCGGAAATAGAGGACGATGTGCACAGCCCTGTAGACTTCCTTATGAATTATATGATGGCAATAAAATGATTTCTGGCAATAGTAGATATCTTCTTAGCCCCAAGGATATGTGTCTTATAAAGAATATTCCGGAACTCTCAGATGCAGGCGTCTATTCATTGAAAATCGAAGGGCGCATGAAGTCTGAGGAATATGCATCCGGTGTTGTATCAGTGTATAGAAAATATATAGATAGATATTTATCAACAGACAGGCCGTATGAAGTTTCAAATGAAGATATGGATATTTTGATGGGACTTGGAAATCGTAGTGGTTTTACTGATATTTATATAAAAAACTACAATGGCCCAAAGCTCATGTCTATGGATGATTCTTCGCTTCATACAGAACAGACAGAACATACAGATAAGATAAACATAGGCACACGTAAGCTTGAAATTTCAATGAAGGTAATCATAAAAAAAAATACTGATTTTTCAATTATGCTTACCAGTATAAAAGATAATCATGATTTTTCTTATAACGATAAGCTTAGTCTACTTGATATCTCAGATATATGTATTTGGGGAGATTACCCTGAGACTGCTCAAAACAGACCATTAAACCGTGATGATGTTAATAAACAGTTAGGGAAAACAGGAAATACAATATTTGAAGTTGATAATATTGATATTGAAATGGATACGGATATTTTTATGCCTATGGGTAAGATAAATGCTTATAGAAGAGAATTTATCTCAAAACTCGAAGAAAAAATTATTGATTTATTTAATAGTGATAAAAAGGAACTTATAAAATCAACCTATACTGAAGAAGAGGTATCCGATAGTTATGCTATAGAACAAAATTTCGGGAAAGAATACAATAGATTATCATGTGACGAAATCAATACTTATATTTTTGTAACATGTATTGAACAGTTTAATGTAGTCATAAAATATGCAGATGAAAAAACAGGCATTATTTTTGACCATAGTTTTTTAGATATTGATCATTCGAAATTAAATCATTATATTGAATTGGTTCATGCTGCTGGTTCGTATGCAATATTGAAATTCCCGCAGGTGCTAAGAGACAGGGCCTGTTTTTATCTGGAAAAAAATAAAGGCATTATTAAAGATTTTGATATGTATGTTGCCTCAAGCTACGACACTCTAGGATTCTTAGATAAAATTAGAATACCTAGAAATATTGTTATCCTTGAGCATAGATTATATACGTATAATGATAATTCGGTTGATGCTTTTAGATCATTGGGTTATAAAATAAATATGACTCCTTTTGAACTTAATAAGGCAGAACTTGGACATAGAGACAATACAGGAAGCGTAATTTCGGTTTATGGAAGAACAGAACTTATGATAAAGGCGGATTGCACCAGAAAGAACATAAAAGGATGTGATAAGTGCCAGTCTATTCTTAAATTAAAAGATAGAAAGGGAAAATTCTTTTCTGTGAGAAATGATTGTACTGTTTGTATGAATACTATTTATAATTCAATTCCACTTAATCTTATAGATAAAGTGGAAGATATCAAGAAAATGGGCTTTTCCGGTGTCAGATTAGATTTTACGATTGAAAGTGGGAAAGAGACTTTGGAGATCATGAATATATTTAAATCAGTTAAAAATAATAAATTCACTTATGAATCCGGATTTAGCAATGATTTTACGAAAGGTCATTATAATAGAGGCGTAGAATAATGGTTAGACTTTTTACAATTATATCAAGATATATTCTTATATTTCTTTTTGCGCTATATACATTTGACGGTTTTTTTGCGCTTAGAAGCGGGCTGTCAAAGTCCAAGGAAAAAGGGTTATATTATCTTCAAAACATATGGACTCTTCTTCTTATTTCCTTATGCAATGTTATATTATATTTAAACACCGAAAATGCCACATATATAGTTCTGATGATATCAGAGATCACACTTGTTATTGCTCTTCAGATTATTTATAAGGCTGCTTACACGGGCATTAATAACGCACTTTTAAACCATCTTTGCATGCTTTTATCATTAGGTCTGATTATTATTTCAAGACTAAATACGGATAGAGCAATAAAACAGCTTATAATCGCAATTTTTGCGGCAGTAGTTACATCTATTATACCTGTTCTTATTAAAAAATTTGATTTTTGGGAAGATCTTCAAAAATTATATGCAGTTCTCGGTATCATAAGTCTTATTATCGTCCTTGTTGCCGGACAGACCGTTTATGGTGCAAAAATAAGTTTAAATATTGGCGGATTTAGTTTCCAGCCAACAGAATTTGTTAAAATATTTTTTGTCCTTGGAATTTCTGCGGCATTAAAAAATGCAAAAAATGGGAGAGATTATCTCATTCTGACAATTGTTTCTTTTATACATATAGGAATTCTGGTGCTTTCGAGAGATCTTGGCGGTGCCGTTATTCTTTTTATGATCTTTTTACTTCTGGTATATCTAAAGACTGCAAAACTATGGATCTTAGTATCAGGAGGAACACTTGTTGTGTCTGGACTTTTCATTGCCGGTAAGCTGATGGCTCATGTTCAAAGCAGAATATCTGCCTGGGTAGATCCTATATCAGTTATTGATAATGCAGGATATCAGGTATCACAGTCTCTTTTTGCAATTGGAACCGGGAGCTGGTTAGGCTCAGGACTTACACTTGGTATGCCCGAAAAAATCCCTGTTGTGTCTAAGGATTTTATATTTGCGGCCATTTCAGAGGAACTGGGTGCTGTTTTTGGAATATGTCTAATTTTTACGTATGTAAGTTGTATAATTCTGATCATGAATCTTGCAATGCAAAAAAAAGATACGTTTTCATCCCTAGCTGCTGCCGGATTTGGCATTGCTTTTGGATTTCAGAGTTTTTTGTCAATTGGAGGAGTAATTAAATTCATCCCTTCAACAGGAGTTACATTACCATTTATAAGCGCAGGAGGAAGTTCTACAATAGCTTTCTTTATTATGTTTTCATGTATACAGGGAATGGGCATGAAGAAAGAAGTGAAAGCATGAAAAATGTAAGAGATGTAAAAGATTTAAATGATATGAATGACATTAAAGAAAACCACAATGTCATTAGAAATAAGAATTTAAGCAGATCAGAAAAAAATAAGATAAATAATAGATTTGCTACCATAACATATGTATACATATTTATTTTCCTTGCGATGACTGCTTATTTATGTTATTTTCTTGGATTTAAAAGTGACTCCTTTATAAATAACCCATATAATCCAAGAATCAATAACTTAAGCGACAGTGTTATAAGAGGTGATATTAAATCATCCGATGGCAATGTCTTGGCTACAACTGTTCAGAATAATGATGGAACGTTTCAAAGAAGTTATCCATATGGAGAAGAATTCTGTCACTCAGTTGGTTATTCAGTTAATGGCATGTCAGGATTGGAACTTGATAATAATTTTAATCTGCTTAGATCACATTCATATGTCGTAGATAGAGTTCAAAATGAATTATCTGGTAAAAAGAGCCAAGGCGATACAATTGTTTCCACACTTGATACCAATATTCAAAAAGCGTGTTTTGATGCAATTACCACTAAAAAAGGAGCTGCAATCGTTATTGAACCAGACACAGGTAAGATTTTGGCTGAGGTTTCAAAACCATCCTTTGATCCTAATACAGCAGGTCAGAACTGGAAGAGTATTTCGAGCTCAGATGATGCTCAACTTTTAAATAGGGCTTTACAGGGGAAATACCCACCTGGCTCTACATTTAAGATTGCAACGGTTTTAAGCTATCTTCATAGTGGTGGCGAATTAACTGACAGATTTGATTGTAACGGAGAGTATACAAAGGGCGGATATACAGTACATTGTGCTAATAATGAGTCCCATGGCAATCAGGATGTGACTCAGGCTTTTAGTAATTCATGTAATATTGCATTTTCGCAAATGGGATTAAAATGTGATATAACTGATTTTGATACGATCACAGATCAACTATTGTTTAATAAGACGCTTCCTGGTAAATTTTCAAACAAGTCGAAAAGTTCATTTAAACTGAGTAAGGATGACGATGAACCTATGGTAATGGCTACTTCATTTGGCCAGGGTAAAACTACGGTATCTCCTTATCATATGGCTCTTATTGCGTCGGCTATAGCTAATAACGGTAATCTTATGGTTCCGTATGATGTGGATCATATAGAGAGTAAAGATGGTGATGTAGTTTCATCTAACTCGCCTAAGAAGTACAAATCGCTTATGACATCTGATGATGCTGAAACATTAAAGACACTTATGAGAAAAGTTGTTACAGATGGAACTGCAAAAAGTGCTTTTAAAGATTCATCATACACAGCCTATGGTAAGACAGGAACCGCGGAGTTTAATTCCAAGGGAGACACTCATTCATGGTTTGTAGGTTTTGCAGACAATGGTGAAAAAACAGTGTGCTTATGTGTTTTGTTAGAGGACACATCGTCTCATGCGTATACAGCAGCAAGTAAGATCTTTAGTGCATGTTTTAATTAGGTATATATAAAAGAGGCTTATATGACACCATATATAGATATGTTTATATCAGATAAAATAAAGATGGAATCCAATACCCGAAGTGAAATATTAATGGGTGCTGTAAGTACGTCATTTCCTCATAAAAATATATACTATTGTGTTACATGTGAAGTGAATTCTGATATGCTTTATATATATACTATGATGGAATATAATAAACGACAGCTATATAAAAGAGATGGTATTCTTGTTGGGGTTACAAATGGTAAAAAAGAAATGGAAGATTTTATAGTTTCCCTTACAGAGAAGACACTGAAAGAGACAGGAACTGCAGATATTTATACCTATATTCATAAAAGAAACGGTAAATAATATGATATTCTTGATACTAAAAATTATTGGAATCATACTTTTGTCTTTGCTTTTAATATTATGCATGTTGATTTTCTTACCTTGGCATCTTAGATTTGCTTCTAAAATTGATAATTTGGATTCTGATGCTGCAGGCTCGGTTTCAAGCGGAATATATTTTTTTAGGATTAAAGCTTTTTATGAAAAAGAGCTATCGATTAGGGCTTATATTTTCTGGGGCTTGATTAAGATATTTGATACGTCAGGAAAAAAGAAGCATAAAAAGCATAAGAACAATAATAAGAACAATAAAAATAATAGTAATAATAAAAAGCAAAATAAGAATAATAAACAAACCAGTAATGGACCTGAAAATAAAGAAAACGATTCATATTTAGATAACAAAAATAATATTGAGGATGATGGACAGGCACCAATTGATAAATCATTTGTATATGAAAAAGCGGAAGATTTTGCTGATTCAAACCAAAAAATATTATTAGAAAAGAATTTAGACGAAAAGCATTCAGCTGAAGGACGTTTAAGAGAAGAGCATTCAGGCAAAGAAAATTCACATAACAAGAAAAAATCACAAAATAAAAAAGAAGCAAACGAAGACAAAGACGATTTTATCTCGAAAATAAAGAAGCTTTTTGAAGAGATCACTGATAAAAAAAACAAAAAAGCTTTCAAAAAAATAATTAAGCTAATAAAGAATCTTTTTAAGTATTTAAGAGTAAAAGTATACAATACTAAACTTGTATATTCTCTAGGAGAACCGGATCTCACAGGATTGGCAACAGGAATTATCTCATGGATACCAATAGTGTATGCCGATGGCGCAAGCATATGTCCTGATTTTACTGCAGATGAACCATTTGTTCGTGGACATATAAGGGTTAAAGGAAGTATAATGCTCCTATGGATTTTGATTTTGATATTTAAAATTTTCACTGATAAAGACATTAAGAAAATTACATTAAAAAACGGAGGTTAAAAAGATGGGAAAAGAAAACGAAAAGGCAGAATTTAAACCAATTGTAGAGTCACTTTTTGAAGGTATGGAGACATTCCTCACTACAAAAACCGTTGTTGGAGAACCCAAAGTTGTTGGAGATACAACAATTGTTCCTCTTATAAATGTTTCATTTGGAGTAGCAGCAGGTGCCTTTGATAATGATGAACATAACAATGGTGGTGGCGGTCTTGGTGGTAAGATGGTTCCCAATGGATTTCTGGTTATTCATGATGGAAACGTTAGATTATTAAGAGTCTCACAGGATAAGAATATTGATAGGATAATAGAACTTATTCCGGAGCTTGTTTCTCATTTCAAAAAGGATAAGAAAGAGAAAGATGACTTTGGTGATGACACCGAAGATATGGATTATGAGGATTTTGATTCAGAAGAGTAATATCTTTTTGATTTTGTAAAGTATATTGGCAAAACATTGTTTGTAAAATTTCTCTTGCTTTTTATATCCGGTTTTGATAATATATCAATGTTGTCACGAGAATTCGACCTATGAAAAGGTCTTTAGGAGGTGTAGCAGGATGGCAAAGTGTGATATCTGCGGAAAAGGAGCTCATTTTGGAATTAAGGTGAGCCATTCTCATAGAAGATCCAACAAAATATGGAAATCAAATGTGAAGTCTGTTAGATGTGTAATCGAAGGAACACCTAAGAAACTTCATGTATGTACTTCATGTCTTCGCTCCGGCAGTGTAGAGCGTGCTTGATCTTGAGATTTTACGTGAATCTGGCGTAGTCTGCCCAGATTAAACTAAAGAAATTCTTTGGTTAAACTAATTTTTGCGGTACGCGGAATCAACTTCCGCGTACTTTTTCTTTATATTTTCCAAATAATTAACTATAATGTAATAAGTGAAACAATTGTTAGGATTAATATTTTATTTCGGAGGTCAATATGCAGGGAGAGATGGAAACAAAACTCGGAAGAATTATTATTGACGAAAATGTCATTGCAACCTATGCGGGATCTGTAGCAGTTGAATGCTTCGGAATCGTTGGTATGGCTGCCGTTAATATGAAAGATGGCTTGGTTAAGCTGTTAAAGAAGGATTACCTTAATCATGGAATAAGCGTAATCATGGAAGACAATAATAAAATATCACTTGATTTTCATGTCATTGTATCTTTTGGCGTTAATATACTCACAGTTTGCGACAATCTTATCGAGACCGTAAGCTATAAAGTCGAAGAATATACTGGTCTGAAGGTTGACAAGATCAATATATTTGTCGAAGGTGTACGTGTCATCGATTAAGGAGGAATATAAGTGGAACTTAAGACTTTAGATGCAAAGAAGCTTTCAAATGCCTTTTTGTCGGGTGCAAAGAGCCTTGAAGCAAAAAAAGATGAGATAAATGAACTAAATGTATTTCCTGTTCCCGATGGGGATACTGGTACAAATATGACCATGACGGTTATGTCTGCTGCCAAGGCTGTTCATGAACTTGGTGATGATGCTGATATTCAATCAGTTTGTAAGGCAATGTCATCTGGATCACTTCGAGGAGCCAGAGGAAATTCTGGAGTAATTCTATCACAGCTTCTTCGTGGTTTTACAAAAATTGTTAAGGCTGAAGAAGTTATTGATGTTGATGTACTTGCAAGAGGCTGTGAGCGAGCAACTGAAACAGCATACAAGGCTGTTATGAAGCCCAAAGAAGGAACAATCCTTACTGTTGCAAGAGGGATCTCTGACAGGGCAATTTTGCTTGCTGAAGAGACAGATGATATAGTTTATTTTTTGGAAGAACTTGTAGAAGAAGGCGACAGAGTGCTTCAGAAGACTCCTGATCTTCTTCCTGTACTCAAACAGGCTGGTGTTGTAGATTCAGGCGGAGCTGGACTTCTTGAGATTCTAAGAGGTGCTTATAAGTATATTTCCGGCGAGAAAGTCGATCTTTCATTTGCATCAGAGGAAGAGAAAGAATCCACAAGTGACGAAAGAAAGTTTAATTATCATCTTAGTTTTGTACTTGTACCTACAAAACATACCACAGATGATAGGAAAGATGGATTTGCTTCATATCTTTCTCTTTCAGGCGGTAATGTAAAAATAGATAGAAAAGAATTATATATTGTCACTTCTCTTGATACGGATAATCCTGGTGATATTTTTAGAAAAGCCATTGAACTTGGAAGCCTTCACGAAATTGAATTAAAAAACAACGGAGATAAAGAAGGATTTACAAGACCTGAATCAGTTTTAAATTCTAATAGTTCATTTGCTGCAAAAACTGAACCGGATTCAACAGAGAAAAAAGCAATGGGATTCGTCGCAGTTATGGCTGGAGATGGTATGAGCAGGATATTCTCAGATCTTGGATGTGATGTCTGTATAACAGGTGGGCAGACAATGAATCCAAGTACTGATGATATTTTAAATGCAGTTGAGAAGATTAATTGCGACAATGTTTTTGTCCTTCCTAATAATAAAAACATTATTCTTGCTGCCAATCAGGCTGCATTACTATGCAAAGATAAAAACGTTATTGTAATTCCGACAAAATCTGTTCCACAGGGTATAACAGCTCTTATTAATTTCTTACCTGACAGTAGTGCAGAAGAAAATAAAGAGAACATGGAAAATGAAATCCAGAATGTAAAAACTGGTGAGATAACCTACGCTGTAAGAAATACTATGATTGATAACAAAGAAATCACTGCTGGTGATTTTATGGGAATTGGTGATTCTGGACTTTTGTCAGTTGGCCGAAACAGAAATGATGTTTTCATTGAAATGCTAGAAAATATGGTTGATGATCTTTCTTCTATCATTACTATTTATTATGGCGAGGATGTCACAGAAGGTGAAGCTGAAGAAACCAAGAACTGTATTCAAGCGAAATTCCCTAATCTTGAGATTGATCTTGAAAATGGAGGACAGCCTGTTTACTATTATGTAACAAGCGTAGAATAAAATGAATTTGCTTCTCGACTCATCTATTCATAATGTTAAGGGAATAGGTGATAAAACTGAAAAGCTGTTTAATAAGATAGGAGTATACACTTTAGGTGATATACTCCTCTTTTTTCCGCGTGATTATAAAAATTACACGTTGCCGGAAGAAATATCAAATCTTGAGTCAGGAAATTATCAAGCTGTTTTGGGTATGGTTAATAGGCCAATAAGTGTTAGGTACTTTAAAAATATATCTATTCAAACCGCACGTTGTGATACAGAAGAAGGACAAATTGAAATAATATGGTATAGAATGCCATATATCCGGAACAATATAACGCTTGGTATCCCATATGTTTTTTATGGAAGGGTGTCTGAAAAAGATCAAAAGATAAGAATCGAACAGCCATCTGTTTTTGTGCCAGAAGAATATTATAATATTGTAAAACGTCCTAATCCTGTGTATAGCACTACAAAGGGTCTTTCTAAGAAAATAATTGAGAAAGCAGTTAAGGAAGCACTTGGTCTGTTTAAGCCAGAAGAGGAATTGCTTCCGGATAATATAGTCAAGAAAAATCAACTTATTAATTATCATGATGCTGTTAAATACATGCATTTTCCTGAATCTGTAGAACAACTTATTTTGGCGAGAAACAGATTCGTATATGAAGAACTACTTCAGTTTTTCTTGGAATCAAAATCTGAAGAACTATCAAGGGATATTATTAATAACAATTTTAATATTAATAAGCTTGAATATACTGATGCAGTAATTGAGGGACTTCCTTATTCACTCACGAATGGTCAAAAATCAGCTTTTGAATCAATTTCTAATGATTTTGTTGGAGAAAATATAACTGAGAGATTGATACAGGGCGATGTCGGATGCGGTAAAACTATAATTGCATTTTTAAGTATGCTTATGGTAGCTGAAAATGGCTATCAATCCAGCCTTATGGCACCAACGGAGGTATTGGCAAGACAGCATTATTACTATTTCCTTGAAATGATATCAAAGTTTAACCTTCCATTTTCAGTTGTTCTAATTGTTGGATCCATGAAAAAAAGCGAAAAAAAGATTGCATATGAACAGGTAAAAGATGGTGATGTTAGCTTCGTTATTGGTACACACGCATTGATCCAAGAGGGACTTATTTATAATTCCCTTGGACTTACAGTAACTGATGAACAGCATCGATTCGGAGTAAAACAAAGAAAGATCCTTTCAGAAAAAGGAGGTACACCATTTTCACTGTTATTATCAGCAACGCCAATTCCTAGAACGTTGGCCCTTATTCTTTATAACGGAATGAATGTTTCTGTTATAAAGGAACTCCCGAAGGAAAGACTAAAAATTAAAACGGCAGTTATAGACAGCAATATGCGAAACAAAGCATGGAAGATGGCAGTATCTGAGATCAAAAAAGGAAGACAAGTCTATATTGTATGTCCTCTTGTTGAGGCTTCTGATAATATAGATGGTGAAAATGTCCATGACTATAGAGATATGCTTCAAGTGGCTCTTGGAAATGGTGTAGATATTGAAATCATTCATGGCAAGCTTAAACCTGCTGAAAAAGATCTTATAATGCAAAATTTTAAAGATGGAAAAATAGATGTCCTTGTTTCTACAACAGTAATAGAAGTTGGCGTCAATGTATCTAATGCTTCAGTAATGATAATTGAAAATGCAGATAGATTTGGTCTGGCTTCACTGCATCAGCTTAGAGGCAGAGTTGGACGTGGAAAATATCAATCATACTGTATTCTAGTAAATAGTTCATCTAAAAATAATCAAAAAGCAAGTGACAGATTGAATGTGCTTCATGAGTCAAATGATGGATTTGTGATTGCAGAAAAGGATCTGGCATTAAGAGGACCTGGGGATTTTGAAGGCATTAGACAAAGCGGAGATTCTTCATTTACTATTGCTGATATTTATCAAGATGCTGCACTTTTAGAGGCTGCTTCAACAGACGCTGAGAATATTATCAAATCAGATCCGGAGCTTACGGATCCTGAAAATAAATATTTGAAACTTTTACGAGATAAAGAACGGGAAAAACTATACACAAATCTATAGATAAAGTACTTGATGTTATATAGGGAGAATTAAAATGGCATTTAATGGTATTACTATGAGAGCTATTACGGTAGAACTAAGAGATAAACTTCTGGATAGCCATATATCAAAAATAGCTCAGCCAGAGGAAAATGAATTAATACTTACAATTAAATTAAGACGAGGAACTTTAAGGCTCCTTATTTCTGCTAATGCATCTCTTCCATTGATATATTTAACAGAAGAAAACAAAAAAGGCCCTGATACAGCTCCTAATTTTTGTATGCTTTTAAGAAAGCATATAGGAAACGGAAAAATATGTGATATTGAACAGATGGGTCTGGAGAGAGTGCTTCGACTATCTATTGAACATAGAGATGAAATGGGAGATCTATCTATTAAGTTTCTGTATGTAGAAATAATGGGAAAACACTCAAATATTATTTTTACAGATTCTGATAATAAAATAATTGATAGTATCAAGCATATTTCATCAGCTGTTAGTTCTGTCAGAGAGGTATTGCCTGGAAGACAATATTTTATTCCTACGCAAGAGGGAAAGATAGATCCTCTCAGCATAGACGAAAATGATTTCCTCGCTATGATAAATGCAAAAAATCAAACATTGAAAGGTCTACTGTCAGGCAGTTTTATAGGGTTTTCGTCAATCACATCAGTGGAAATATGCGTTAGAGCCGGGCTAGATATTGATCAATCCACGGCATCACTTGATGAGACAGGAATAAATTCATTAAAATCAGAATTTTTCAAGCTGATAAGTGACATTAAAAACGAGAGATTTGAACCATTCATTATTTCTAATTACGAAACTGAAAAGCTACTGGAATATTCTGCTTTTCACCTTGTTTCCTATAATGACAAAAAATCAATGAATCAGGATTCAATTTCATCGCTTCTATATAATTATTATTCCAGAAGAGATATCTATGCTAATATGCATCAGAGATCTACAGATCTTAGGAAAATTGTATCGAACCTTTTGAATAGAAACAAGAAAAAATATTCGCTTCAGGCGAAACAGTATAAGGATACTGAAAAGAAAGAACTTTTTAGGCAAAGAGGCGAATTACTAAGAGCATATGCGTACTCTATTGATAACACTAATCCTACAGTAATAGTCAATAATTATGAAACCGGGGAAGATATAGAGATTCCCATACAGACGGACATGTCCATAATGGATAACGCAAATGATTATTTCTCAAAATATCAGAAATTAAAGAGAACTGAGACTGAGTTGAAAGAGCATTTGAGCACTACACTTGATACGATTAATCATCTCGAGTCCATACAGACGGCATTGGATCTATCTGAAAATGAAGGAGATCTGGATTTAATCAGGAGAGAAATGGAAGATTCCGGATTCATTCATAAAAAGAAGAATTCGAAGAAAAAAAAAGATATTCGTGAGAAGCCGCTGCATTTTAGGACAATAGATGGATTTGATATATATGTTGGCAAGAATAATTATCAGAATGATCATGTGACTTTTGATCTGGCAAGTAATGGTGACTGGTGGTTTCACGCCAAGAATATACCTGGCAGTCATGTTATAGTAAAAACAGATGGGAAAGAACTACCGGATCATGTATATACTGATTGCGCTGCATTAGCTGCCTTTTATTCTTCAAACAGAGACTCTGATAAAATAGAAATTGATTATCTAAAGGCAAAGGGTGTCAAAAAGCCAAATGGAGCTGCACCGGGTTTTGTTGTGTATTATACAAATTATTCAATGGTGATCAAACCTGGGTTGAATGATCTTCAAAAAATTATCGATTAAAAATTGACGCATGAATTGTTAAATATTATAATACATTAGTATGTCTATCTTTAGGCTGTTTTGGCTTTTAGTGGAGAGGATAGTTATGATATATTCAATGACAGGATTTGGACGAGGCGATGTTGATTTTGATTCCATACGTTATACTGTAGAAATCAAGGCTGTAAATCATAGATTCCTTGATATAAATGTTAAACTTCCTTCGTATGCATTTTCCCTTGAAGAAAAGATACAGAAGATGATCAAGGAAAAAATCGAGCGAGGCAAAATTGATGTTTCTGTCACAATCAGGGCAAAAGGCAATTCAGGAAAAGAATATGCATTTGATCCGGACTGTGCATCTGTTTATCTGAAAGCAAGAGATTTTATTAAAGAGCAATATAATCTTACAGATGATTTTGGGATAACTTCACTTTTGGGACTTCCGGGTGTTATTTCGGAAAAGGATATGTCATCATCTCCCGATTCTCTGTGGAAAAATGTAAAAGATGCTTTGGCAAAAGCAATTGATAAACTTACTATTGCAAGAGAAAAAGAGGGAGACAACCTCAGTGTCGACCTGATCAAAAAGGCTGACAGACTAAAAGAATTATCTGATATTATTATGGAACGTTCTCCGGTTATTATAGATGAGTATAAGTCGAGGCTAATGAATAAGGTTAAAGAGTTCCTTGAAGATAAGATCATTGATGATTCAAGAATTGCATCGGAAGTAATAATCTATTCAGATAAAATATGTATTGATGAAGAACTTGTACGACTTTCCAGTCACATTAAGACCTTTAAAGATACAATAAAAAATGGTGGAGCTGTAGGCAGAAAGTTGGATTTCCTGACACAGGAACTAAACAGAGAGGCCAATACAATTCTTTCAAAGAGTTCGGATTCTTATACAGCAGATGTAGGCATTGAAATGAAGACACTTATAGAAAAATTAAGAGAACAAGTTCAAAATCTTGAATAGTATTGCTGCACATGTAATTGTATTTGGGTTGATCACTGTAAGTTTTTCATTACATATAAATCTATAAAAAGGAATTAATATGTCGTTTGTTAATGTTGGTTTTGGCAATTTGGTCCAGACGGATAAAATATTGGTAATTGTAAGTCCTGATTCCGCTCCGATCAAGAGGTTGGTACAAACAGCCAAGGAAAACAATCTTGCAATAGATGCTACAGCAGGTAGAAGAACCAGAGGTGTTGTTGTTCTCCCTGAAAACAGGGTTGTAATGTCTGCGCTTAGCCCTGATGCAATATATACAAGAATTCAAAATAATGATAGAAGCGGTGGTGTTAATGGAAGAAAATAAAAAAGGTACAGTTATTGTGCTGTCTGGTTTCTCAGGAGCAGGTAAAGGTACGATAATGAAGCATCTTCTAAGTACATACCCTGACAAATATTTTCTCTCGGTTTCAGCAACTACGAGGGAAAAACGAACAGGCGAGGAAGATGGACGAGAGTATTTCTTCTTGTCAATGGAGAAATTTGAAGACATGATAAAAAATCATGAGCTTCTTGAATATGCCTCTTTTAATAGAAATTATTATGGAACACCAAAGGCATATGTTGAAAAACTTGTTAATGAGGGAAAAGATGTAATACTTGAAATAGAAGTTCAAGGTGCCCTTCAGATAAGAAAGATATTTCCACAGGCCATTCTGTTATTTGTTACTCCACCTGATGCAGCCACTCTAAAAAGAAGGCTAGAGGGTAGAGGGACAGAGGATGCCGAAGTTGTTGCAGAAAGACTTTCCATTGCAGGAAGAGAATCCCTACTGATGGAACAGTATGACTATATAATAGTAAATGATGATTTGAATGAGGCTGTGGAAAAGGTCCATAACATTATTCAGAGTGAGAAGAACAGCTCAATAAAAAAAAGTGATTTTATATCTAGAATCCAGAGTGAACTCTCTCAATTTTCGAAAGGAGAAACAAAATGATCCATCCATCTTATGTAGAACTTATGAATGTAATCAACAAAGACGTTGAGGAGGGCGATGCACCTATTGTAAATAGCAGGTACAGTGTTGTATGTGCAACAGCAAAACGTGCAAGACAGATAATCGATGGTTCTCCTAGACTTGGAGATGAATCTTCCAAGACCAAGCCACTTTCTACAGCAGTGAATGAACTGTATTCAGGCAAGCTTAGAATTCTTACAGATGAGGAAGCTCAACTCGAAAGTGAAGAGGAAGAAATTGAAATCGAAACTGCAGAAACTGAGAATTTTATTTCAGAAGAATCTGAAGAGTGATTTATGAGAGTTGCATTTGTATCACTTGGATGTGATAAAAATCTTGCTGATTCAGAGCATATGCTGTTTCTTCTAAAAAATAATGATATGGAAATTACGACTGAAGAAGACGCGGATGTAATAGTAATTAATACATGCTGCTTTATTCAGTCATCACTTGAAGAAAGCATTCAGACAATTTTAGATTGCGCCAGATATAAAACAGAGGGGCATCTAAAAGGTCTTGTTGTTACGGGCTGTATGAGCGGCAGATATAAGGAAGAGATCAGAAGAGACATTCCGGAAGTAGATACTATTGTTGGAATCAATTCCTACGATAAGATAGTACGTGCTGTAAAAGAATCGGTAAGCGGAGAAAAAACGGATATTGATGATATATCTATTAATAGCCTGCCTGATGATAGTATGGGACGGATATCAGCAACTGGCATGCCATACGATTACCTGAAAATAGCTGAGGGATGTGACAAACGTTGCACATATTGTGCAATTCCAAATATAAGAGGACCTTATAGGAGCATACCAATAGATGTCTTGATTAAAGAAGCAAAACAGTTGGCTGAATCAGGGATCACTGAGATTAATATTGTTGCTCAGGAAACTACGATTTATGGTACTGATATATACGGTGAGAGAAAACTTCCGGAACTTTTAAATACAATATCTGAAATTGAGAATATAGAATGGATAAGAGTTTTATATACTTATCCCGAGTCCATTGATGATGATTTTATTGAATGCATGGCATCTAATCCAAAGATTGTTCACTATATTGATATGCCGATCCAGCATGCAGACGATTATATTCTTCGAAGAATGGGCAGAAGAACTACTAGAAGTGATATTAAAAATATTATTTCCAAACTTCGCACAAGAATACCAGACATTTCACTTCGTACAACACTTATTTCCGGATTTCCAGGTGAGACCGATGATATGCACGAGACGATGAAAGCATTTGTAAAGGAAACTAACTTCGATAGATTAGGGGTATTTACCTACTCAAGAGAAGATGGAACACCTGCTTATGATTTCCCGGATCAAGTCCCTGAGGAAGTTAAGGAAAAAAGAAAAGATGAACTGATGCTTTTACAACAGGTCATTGCATTTAAGAAAAATAAAGATCTTATAGGCAGTGACATTGATGTGTTTGTTGAGGGGTATCTTTCAGAAAAGAATGTATATGTAGGAAGAACATATAAGGACGCACCGGATGTAGACAGTTATATATTTATTAGCTCAGAAGTTGAACTGATAAGCGGAACAATTGCAAAAGTCCATGTGACTGATTCAAAAGATTATGATCTTTATGGAGAAATTAAATTATGAATCTACCTAACAAACTTACGATAATGAGAGTAATATTGATTCCCTTTTTCGTTTTCTTCCTATTATTTAAACCGGGAGATTTTACATTCAGATTAATTGCAGATATTATATTTGTAATTGCAAGTCTTACGGATATGCTGGATGGAAAAATAGCAAGAAAATACAATTTGGTTACTAATTTTGGAAAATTTATGGATCCTCTAGCCGATAAGCTTTTGGTTTGCTCAGGACTTATATGCCTATTGGATCTTGGACAGATTCCGGCTGTAGTTGTAATTATCATTATAGCTAGAGAATTTATCATTTCTGGTTTCAGACTTGTTGCAGCCAATAGCAATATTGTTATTGCTGCTAATATGTGGGGTAAATCAAAGACTGTTTCTCAGATGGCACTTATAATATTTGCAATTTTAAATCTTCAGTTTAAATATGTTGATATTATTACAATGATTCTAATTGTAGTAGCAACAGCTCTTACAATTATTTCTCTTGTTACATATATTGCTCAGAATAAACAGGTATTAAAGGAGCAGAATTGATTAACAAAGCAAAAGAACTTGTTTTATTTTTAATAGAAAACAAGATGACAATTTCTTGTGCTGAATCTTGCACCGGAGGAATGGTTTCGGAACTGATTACAAGTGTAAGTGGTTCCTCTGAGGTACTAAAAAGCTCATATGTTACATACAGTATTGAAGAGAAACAGCGACTCTTGGAGATAGAGCCTGATGTCATATCTAATTATGGAGTCGTAAGTCCTGAAACAGCTTATAGAATGAGCTGCGGAGTGAGACGACAATCAAGATGTGATATTGGGGTAGGTATTACTGGAATAGCCGGACCAACAGGAGAAGAACCTGGTAATCCAGTTGGAACAGTATATATAAGCATAGCAGGCTCTAAAGGAGCTTGCACCAGAAGATACCATTTTAATGGAACGAGAAATATTGTCAGACGTTTAGCTTCGTATGAGGCAATCAGACTTACCTTTGATTTGCTGAGTGAGGGTGTATTATGAGAGTTATAGCAGGAAAAAGAGGACATCTTAACCTACTGGCACCTGAGGGAATGGAAACCAGACCTACTACTGACAGAATCAAAGAAACGCTTTTTAATATTCTTCAGTTTGATGTTGTTGAAGCAGAATTTCTTGATCTTTTTTCAGGAAGTGGTCAAATGGGGATTGAAGCTCTTAGTAGAGGAGCTTCACATTGCACTTTTGTTGAAAAAGATAGAAAAGCATGCGAAATTATAAATAAGAATCTGACAAGCACTGATTTATTATCAGATTCAACCTTACTAAGGGAAAATGTATTTGATGCATTAAGAGGTTTTAGCAGGGATAAAAAATTCGACATCATCTTTATGGATCCGCCTTATGCGATGCATGAAGAAAGTGAAATATTAAAACTTATTAAAGAGTTTAATATATGTGATGAGAATTCTATTATTATTATTGAAGCTGACAAAAAAAGGACTTTGGATTTTATTGATATAAATGTTTTCTCATTGGAAAAGCAAAAGATATATAAAACTAATCAGCATATATTTTTGAAGCTCAAGAAAGAAAAATAATGAAAAAAGCAATTTATCCCGGAAGCTTTGACCCATTAACATTTGGACATTTAGATATTATAGAAAGGGCGTCTCATTTATTTGATGAACTTGTGATTGGTGTGCTTATGAACAGCCAGAAAAATGCATTGTTTTCAATAGATGAACGTGTTAGTATAATTAAGGATTTAACAAAGGATCTTCCTAATGTTAAGGTTGTTGCTTTTGATGGACTGATGGTTGATTTTGCACGAGAAATTCATGCAAAAATAGTAGTTAGAGGGCTTCGTGCCATTACTGATTTCGAGTACGAACTTCAGTTGGCGCAGAGTAATAAAGTACAGTATAATGACATAGAGACGGTTTTCCTTACAACTGATCTTCATTATTCTTATTTAAGCTCTACAATCGTTAGAGAATTTGCATCCTATGGCGGGGATATATCCAAATTCGTACCACCTTCTGTTATACCTCTTGTAGAGGCAAAATATAAGGACAGATTAAAAGGAGACAAATATGGCAAGCAGCATTGAACAAATTTTAGATGATATGGAACGCTTTATTGATGAAGAAGGTAAGGCTGCTCCGTTTTCGAGTTCAAAAATAGTTATTAATCGTGATGAACTTGAAAATTATATAGAAGAGCTTAAAGCTACTACGCCTGAGGAAATCAGAAGATATCAGAAAATTATAAGTAATAGGGAAGCTATATTGGCAGATGCAAGAGCCAAAGCTGATCAGATTATTTCTAATGCACAGATAAAAACAGACGAGCTTGTATCTGAACATCAGATAATGCAGCAAGCATATGCTCAGGCCAATCAGGTTGTTATGATTGCTACTAAGGATGCTCAGGATATGCTCGATAAAGCAACAATTGAGGCTAATGATATTAAAACAGGAGCTATGGCTTATACCGATGATCTGCTTTCAAATATTGAAGAAGTACTTGCAAATTCAATTGAACTTACAAGGATGAGAGATGAGAGCTTTATTGGTAAGTTAAGTGGTATTCTTGACAGAGTCGTTTCTAATAGAAATGAGCTCAGACCACAGGATGATTTAATAGCGATTATGCCTGAGAATCTAGAACCCGATAATGAAACTGTGGATAATTCTTCTTCGATTGATGCAGAAACGATCGACTCCGGCACACCTTCAATTAATGTTCCGGAAGAATTCTTCAAACATGATTAATTTTTTAGGCATTCGGAGCTTACCGGATGCCTTTTTTTGAGGTGAATATTAATGTTTAAAAATATAGATACTGTTATTTTCGATATGGATGGAACACTTGTAGATTCAATGGGAATATGGGAAAAAATCGACAGGAAATTTTTTGCGGAAAGAAATATTCCATATCAGGAAGATTTTCAGCTTCAGATTGCGGGTAAAAGCATTTTTGAAACTGCAGAATACTTTAAAAAGAGTTTATCCCTTTCAGAAGATGAAAATGAACTTGCAGAGATTTGGAATGAAATGGCAATTGAAGAGTATAAATATAATATACCAATGAAACCTGGAGCCATTTCACTATTAAAATTTTTAAAAAGTAAAAATGTCAAGCTTGGACTAGCAACATCAAATTCAAGAAGATTAGTAGAAGCTTGTTTTGAACATAATTCTTTGTATGATTACATTGATGTTGTTGTTACAGCAGATGAAGTTTCACATGGTAAGCCAGAACCTGATGTTTATTTGAAAGCTTGCGAGTTATTAAATTCAAATCCTGAAGAATCTCTTGTGTTTGAAGATATTCTTCAAGGCATAATGGCTGGTAAAAACGCAGGTATGAGTGTTTGCTGTATTAAAGATGATTCTTCAAAACATACAGTAGATAAAAACAAAGAACTTTCTGATTACTACATTAATAGTTTTTATGATATAGAAGAGGTCAAAAACTTTGAAGGAATTTAATATCCCATCTGAAGAATCAGGTCAGAAGCTGCTTAGGTTCTTAAATAGAATTCTGCCTGAGGCAGGAAATGGACTTTTGCATAAAATGCTTAGGAAAAAAAATATTACGATAAATGGAAAAAAATGCACTGGCAATGAAGAGTTGTCTGAGGGCGATTCTGTTAAGATATTTTTTTCGGATGAAACTTTTTTGAAATTTACCGGGAAATCAACTAACTTCGACAGTGATTATATAGATTCTCTTCTCAAACTGAATACCAATGACATTGAAATATTATATGAGTCAGAGGATATAGTATGTATAAATAAAAAACCTGGAATGTTATCTCAGAAATCTTCAGAAGATGATGTTTCTGCTAATGAGCTTTTGATCGCTTATCTTTTTAAAAATGATAAGATAAACAGTGAAACATTAAAAACATTTAAACCATCTGTTATAAACAGACTGGATAGAAATACATCCGGGATTTTGATTTTCGGTAAAACAATGAAGGGTATTAAATATGGTACCGAAGCATTAAAAAATAACGATATTAGGAAGACCTATAAATGTATTGTAAAGGGGATTTATTCCGGACCGGAGATAATGGAAGGATATTTAAGCAAGGACGAAGACAATAATTATATATCATATTCCAGTAGCCAGGTTCCCGATTCAAAATACATGAAACAGGAAGTTATGGTTGACAGTGAATCTAATGGATATTCATGTCTTACAGTTACATTACACACAGGAAGATCACATCAGATAAGGTCAAGTCTTTCATATTATGGCAATCCAATTATTGGAGATGTAAAATATGGTGATAAAAATCTAAATAATAAACTTCATGTTAAACGCCCCCTATTACATAGTTATTCGTGCATAATTGAGGGAAACCTTATAATAGCTCCTGAACAGGAGGATTTTATTAAATTTAAGGAAAAATATTTGTAGTTTGGCTTTTTATTTATTAAGCATTTAAAATATGAAACTGAGGTAAAAAATGGCTACATGGAATTCCCGAGGACTAAGAGGATCCACATTAGAAGATCTGATCAATCAGACCAATGAAATATATAGGGAAAATCATTTGGCACTTATACAAAAAGTCCCTACACCAATTACTCCGATCAATATAGATAAGGAAACCAGACATATTACCCTTGCATATTTTGATCAAAAGAGTACTGTGGATTATATTGGTGCTGTTCAGGGCATTCCGGTTTGCTTTGATGCAAAAGAGTGTGTTTCAGATACATTTCCACTGCATAATATTCATGAACATCAGATGGAGTTTATGCAAGCATTTGAAGAACAAGAGGGTATTTCTTTTTTTCTTATTTATTTTTCAAAAAGGGAGATTTATTATTATCTAAGATTTGAAGAAGCTGTCTTGTTTTGGAACAGAGGCAAAGAAAAAAATGGCAGGAAAAGTTTCAGGCTCGATGAACTTAATGAAAATTTTATTTTTAAGGAGAAACCTCCGACTTTAGTTCCATACTTGGACATGATAAACATTGATCTTGCAAATCGTTCTTGACAATAGGTAGTACAGTAAATATAATATTGATAATTTACCACGTTATCGCTTTAGCATAGTAAAGCAGGAAGGATAATTATGAATAGCTTAACATTTACCCCGGATGGATTTAGAGATATTTACAGTAATGAAAGTACTATAAGGGATTATTGCCTGGATACGATCAACAAAAAGATTGCTTCATTTGGGTATGAAACAATAGATACACCTGTTTTAGAATATGAAGATCTTTTTCAAAAAGCAGGGACCGTAAAATCAGAAAAATTATTTAGATTTTTTGATAAAGATGGCAAGATTCTGTCTCTTCGCCCGGATTTTACTCCTTCAATTGCAAGAGCAGGTTCACTTCTGCTAAAAAACAACACATTACCCCTTAGAGTTAAATATTTCGGAAAAGTATTTAGAAACGATTCAATGCTTAAGGGGTATCTACGGGAATACGTACAAATTGGTGCTGAATGCATCAGTAGCAGTGATATTTATTATGATGCAGAAGTTATTAATATAGTATGCGAATGTTTTCAGGCTATAAATATTGATGACTTTAGTATCTGCGTTTCCTCTTCTAATTTAATATCTCAAATAATCAATATTTCAAATCTATCAGATGAAGACGCCGAGACCGCTGTAGAGTATATTTCTAATAAAAACTTCTTTGGTTTGATGGATTTTCTCGAAAAGAATGGGATAAACCAAGAAATCTCAGAACTTTTCGCAATTCTTGAAAATGATATAACCGATGAACAGGGACTGATAGAACTATATGATAAAACATCTAAATGGTCAAAAGTACAAAGAGAAATTCAATATCTTATAGAGCTATATGATATTTTAAAAAATTTTAATGTTGAAAAACATATCTCATTTGACCTTAGTCTCTGTAATTATATGAATTATTATACTGGTGTGATCTTTTCAGGTTATACATATGGATCGGATTCAGCAGTACTGAGGGGTGGAAGATATGACAATCTGTTATTTTCATTTGACTCTGATAAAGGAGCAATCGGTTTTGCTTTTTCGCTTGACAAGCTGGTTCAGGCTATGTCAAGGCAGAATATCGATTTTGAAAATAAAAAGAATTCTATATATCTTCTTACTGATATAAATTCAAGAAATAAATGCATCGATGTGGCCAGACAATTAAGAGCTGAAGGCAAACAAGCCATTATAATCTTGATTCCTGATGAAAAAAATGAACTTGATGAAATAATTAAAAGTTTATCGGGCAAAAAATATATACTCTTTAAGGAGGAAAGCCAAAATGGATGAAAAAGATTTTTTGACAGTAGCTCTAGCGAAGGGCAGATTGGCTGATGATGCCATGAAAATTTTTGAAAAGATAGGCATTTCGTGTAGCGAGGTATCAGACAAGAATACTAGAAAACTAATATTTGAAAATGCTAACCTTGGAATTAGATTTTTCCTAGCCAAGGCAAGTGATGTCCCAACATATGTTGAATATCAGGCAGCTGATATAGGAATAGTAGGCGAAGATACTATTCTAGAAGAAAATCGTAATATTTACGAAGTTTTGGATCTTGGATTCGGTCAATGTAATATGTGTATATGTGGATTTCCTGATTCAAAAAAATATCTTGATAGTCATGAAATGATCAGAGTGGCAACCAAATATCCCAATATTGCAAAAAATTACTTTCATAACAAGAAAAATCAAACAGTTGAGCTTATTAAACTAAACGGATCCATAGAGCTTGCTCCGATTGTTGATTTATCGGAAGTAATATGTGACATTGTCCAGACAGGTGCTACGCTAAAGGAAAACGGGCTGGTAGTTCTAGAAGAGGTATGTCCTATTTCTGCCAGAATGGTTGTTAATAAGGTTTCTATGAAGATAAACGATGTTAGGATCAAGGATCTGATCTCAAGAATGCGTGAGGCTTTATGAAAAAAATATTTCTAGATGAAATAAGTAAAAATGAAATTAAAAATAATCTTTTAAAGAGGAATCCTGCTTCATATTCAGATTATGAAACTGTCGTTAAGGAAATAGTTGAAAACGTAAAAAATAATGGTGACAAAGCTCTTCTAGAATACGAAAATAAATTTGATTGCCCTAATATTACGTCTGAAAATATGGTTGTTTCTTCTGACGAGATTGAGGAAGCATATAGAAATACTGATGAAAATCTTATAAGGATAATCAGAAAATCAAAATCAAACATTGAAAAATTTCATGAAAAGCAAAAGAGAAATTCATGGTTTGACATGGAAGATGGATCTATACTTGGTCAGAGAATCACACCTCTTAATAGAGTCGGAGTGTATGTACCAGGAGGAAAAGCAAGTTACCCATCATCAGTTCTAATGAATATCATACCTGCAAGAGTTGCCGGTGTGTCAGAAATAATAATGGTAACACCGCCGGATAAAAACAATAAAATCAATGATCTGACTCTTGTGGCCGCTAACGAGGCTGGAGCTTATAAAATCATAAAAGCTGGCGGAGCACAGGCAATTTCTGCGCTGGCATTTGGAACTGAAACTGTTCCAAAAGTAGATAAGATAGTTGGCCCTGGTAATATTTTTGTAGCCCTTGCAAAAAAGGCTGTATTTGGTAATGTCAGTATAGACTCTATCGCAGGGCCAAGTGAGATCATGGTGTTATGCGATGATTCATGCAATCCAAGATTCGTTGCTGCAGATTTATTGTCACAGGCAGAGCATGACGAACTGGCCTCGGCAATTCTTGTTACCACAAGTGAAAGAGTTGCTGAAAATGTCGAAAAGGAGATCAATGATTTTTTGCCTAGACTTTCTAGACGTGATATTATTGAAAAGTCATTGGAAAACTTTGGTTATATTATTGTTGCAAAGAATTTAGATGACGCAATTGATGTTGTTAATGATATAGCATCTGAACATTTGGAGATTCAAACAGAGAATCCTACAATGGTCATGACTAAAATAAAAAATGCGGGGGCTATTTTTCTGGGACCTTATTCAAGCGAACCACTAGGTGACTATATGGCAGGTCCAAATCATGTTCTTCCAACAAATGGAACAGCAAAATTTTTCTCGCCTCTTTCAGTTGATGATTTTATAAAAAAATCAAGCGTGATATATTATTCATATGAGGCATTGAAAAATGATGCAGATGATATAGAAAGTTTTGCAAAAGCGGAGGGATTGACAGCCCATGCCAATTCCATCGAAGTTAGATTTGAAAAGTAGAAAACGAGGATGCTGAAATGCATGATAGAAAATATTCAAAATGTAGAAAAACCAATGAAACAGATATAAAAGTTATGGTCAATCTAGATGGAAAAGGTATATCATCCATTAATACCGGAATAGGTTTTTTTGATCATATGCTTGATGCTCTGTCGAGGTTTTCTCTTATAGATATGGATATCAAGGTCTCTGGTGATTTAAATGTAGATTGTCATCATACTGTTGAGGATACAGGAATAGTCCTTGGAGATGTTCTTTTAGAGGCTCTTAATGATAAATCAGGAATAAAACGTTCTGGATTTTTTGTGTTGCCTATGGATGACGCCCTTATATTATCATCGGTTGATATCTCGGGACGACCATATTTTAATATGGATTTTGAATTTCCAACTGAGAAAATAGGTGAACTAGAAACAGAGACCATTAGAGAATTTTTCTATGCTCTTTCAGTTCATGGAGCAATGAATATACATTTTAAAAAATTAAATGGTATTAATTCTCATCATATTTGTGAAGCTATGTTTAAAAGCTTTGGAAAGGCATTTAGAGAAGCAACAGAACATGATGAAAGGATCGAAGGGGTACTGTCTACCAAAGGCATGATCTGATAGATTTCGAGCTTAGAGAGCAATTACTTTCATCTGGAATAACAGGAGAACTCATATGAGTATGCATTTATTTGGAATTCTATATTTAAAACAAGGCGATTTATTTTTTGGAATGGATAAAGAGAAGTACCAAGGTGATATTTCCAATCTGATAAAAAAATATAATGACAATGGAATGGATGGACTTATAGTCTATGATCTGTCCAGGGAAGATTCAGAGCATGAGACAAATCTATTGTTACTTAGGAAAATTGCAAGTATATCAGAGATTCCTATTTTTGCAGGCGGAAATATAAGAAGACTTGAAGACGTCAAAAAACTATTATATGCAGGATGCAGTAAGGTGATTTTAAATGGTTCAAACATGGATTCACTTTCCATTCTTACTGATGCTTCAAAAAGATTTGGTAAAGATAAGCTTCTGATGTCTCTTAAGAATGTGGATCTTCTTTTCAAGATAAAAGAAATTCTCGATGAGAGCCTATATGGATTTATTGTCATGTCAAAATCAATACTTACAAGTGTTCAGAGTCTTTCGGATCTTCCTATTGGTTTACAACAAGAGGGGGATAGATCACCATCATATGATTTTTACAAGGATAATTCATTTCAAAGCTATATTTCATCTGATTTTTCCGATCCGGATTTTGATATAATGGCTTATAAGAAAGATTTGACCGATAATGGTGTTTCCGTAATGAAATTAACAGCTGCCATAGATTTTTCTGAGATCAAAACTGATGCTAACGGACTTGTACCTGTTGTAATTCAGGATTATAGGACAAACCAGGTCCTTATGGTTGCCTATATGAATGAGGAATCATATAATCTTACAGTCCTTACTGGGAAAATGACATATTTTAGTAGAAGCAGGCAGTCTCTTTGGGTAAAAGGAGAGACATCAGGTCATTATCAATATGTCAAAGAACTGATCCTTGATTGTGATAATGATACAATCCTTGCAAAAGTGTCACAGGTGGATGGAATAGCATGCCACACCGGTGCTCCGAGTTGCTTTTTTAATTCTATTCTTAAAAAGGAATATAAAAACAATAATCCACTTAGTATCTTAGAAAGTGAATATGAGGTTATTGCTGGCAGAAAGGAACATCCTAAAGACGGATCATATACAAATTACCTTTTTGATAAAGGACTAGATAAAATATTGAAAAAGGTAGGCGAAGAGGCTTCAGAAATAATTATCGCTGCTAAAAATCCCGAAAAAGAGGAAGTTAAATATGAAATGGCGGATTTCCTCTATCACATGATGGTGCTCATGGTTGAAAAGGGATTGACATGGGAAGAAATTGCAATTGAGCTGTCAAATCGATGAATCCGTTATGTGATTTGATGTTTATGAATAATATGAATACAAAAATAACAAAAAGTAATTCAAAAAAAGATACAGATACTTATATGAATGTTAATATCAAAAACAATATATTAATAATTTTCAATGGAAATTATAATGATCGAGATTTTTTGTTTGAATTTTTACTGGATGAAAAAAGAAATCTTCTAAATATATATGCTGATAGAACACCTTTTTTAGATTATGCTGTCAAAATAGATGATATGTTTTCTGGCAGGATCGACAAAATACTTAAAAACAATTCATTACTTGTTAACATAGGAGATTATGGATTCGCATGCGTTGACCCTGGTAATAAGGACATTCAATATTTTGATAAAAAATCAAAAAAGAAGGGTCCCCATCAGGGCGATGAAATCATATTCAAGATAAAATCAGAAAAGCAAAAGTCTAAGTATCCAATAGGTGAAGTGTGTACTGTGGATGGCTTAGGATCATTTGATCTTTTTTGCAAGATTCAATCAGGTAACATGCATTATATTCATAGAATAAATAGAAATTCGAATAACATAGGCAGGGTCATTACCGATGATATAAATATATATAATGAACTAAAAAAAATATATATTGAAGATCCTTCGCTTAATATTGAATTATATAGTGATAAAGACTTTTCGTTATATAAACTTTATTCATTGACATCTAAAATTGATAATGCTTTGGCTCATTCTGTCAAGCTTAGATCAGGAGCTGAAATTGTTTTTAACCATACCGAAGCTTTTGAAGTAATTGACGTTAATTCGGGAAGAAGTTCCAGGAAAAATGCGGATAGTGTAGATGATTACTTCTATAATATCAATATGGAAGCAATTCTTGAGGCATCCAAACAGATCAAGATAAGAAATTTATCCGGAATAATTTTGATTGATCTTATTAATCAAAAGAAGAAAAAACGATATGATGAATTATTATCCTATATGAAAGAGCAGTTTTTAGAGGATAATACAATTACAAATGTCATTGATATTACTTCGCTTGGAATAATGGAAATAACAAGGGAAAAAATTGAGACTCCTCTTAGACAACAGTTGACGGGGAGAGAATGATGTGTTAGTATACTACAGTATGCCGCTCGACTAGGTTAGAAGCTTGTCAATAACTGACAACACCAAAATCGGCGAGTAATGATAATAGGAGGTGCCATAGATGTATGCAGTTATAAAGACTGGTGGCAAACAGTACAAAGTATCCGAAGGTGATATCATTACCATTGAAAAACTGGATCAGGAAGCAGGAGACACGGTAACATTTGAAGATGTTCTCTGCATTAATGACGGTGAGCTCAAGGTAGGAGATCCGACTGTAAATGGAGCAAAGGTTGAAGCTTCTGTTGTTAGAAACGGTCGTGCTAAAAAGGTCATCGTATACAAGTACAAGAGAAAAACTGGCTATCACAAGAAAAATGGTCATAGACAGTCTTTCACACAAGTTAAGATTGAAAAGATCAACGCTTAATTATGATTAAGGTAGATTTGATCAAGAGAGATGATCAATATATTAGTCTTTCCACATCAGGACATGCTGGATATGATGAGCATGGCAAAGATATTGTTTGTGCAGCAGCGAGTATTCTTATCATAAATACGATAAATTCAATTGAACGATTTACCGGTGATGAATTCTCTGTTACACAGGAACAGGAAAGCGGGACTATTGATCTGAAGTTCAAATCGTCTTCATCTGAAAAAAGTAAACTTCTCATTGATTCAATGGTTTTTGGACTCGGTGAGATACAGAAAAAATACGATGACAAGTATCTGATTATTAACATTCAGGAGGTATAGAAAATGTTGAATTTAGACCTTCAATTTTTCTCCCACAAAAAGGGAATGGGATCTACCAAGAATGGTAGAGATTCCGAATCAAAGAGACTCGGAGCCAAGAGGGCAGACGGACAGGCAGTTAAAGCTGGAAATATTATTTATCGCCAGCGTGGAACTAAGATTCATCCGGGAGTCAATGTTATGAGGGGTGGAGATGACACTCTTTTCGCAACATCTGACGGAATTCTTCGCTATGAGCGTAAGGGCAGAGACAAAAAAGTTGCTTCTGTTTATCCGGTTGCAGAATAAGTAATGACGTAAGACTTTACCCGGCTGTACAACAGTCGGGTTTTATTTTTAAGAAAGGGTAATTATGTTTTCAGATCATGCAAGAATAGTTGTCCGCTCTGGTAAGGGCGGTAACGGGCACGTCAGTTTTAGACGTGAAAAATATGTTCCGGACGGTGGCCCGGATGGCGGTGACGGCGGAAGAGGCGGCAGCGTCATTTTTGTTGTTGATAAAAGAACAAATACCCTTTCTGATTATCGTCATAAAATCAAATTCTCAGCCGAAGATGGTGAAGAAGGCAGAAAAAAGAATCAGCATGGAAAAACTGGAGAGAACCTTATTCTTAAAGTCCCAGAGGGAACCATCATAAAAGATGCCGCAAGTGGAAAAGTTATTATGGATATGTCAGGTGAAAACTCTTCATACACTATTTTAAAAGGTGGAAGAGGCGGATTGGGTAATCAGCATTTTGCCACATCAACTATGCAGGCTCCAAAATACGCTAAGCCAGGTGGAGATTCTAGAGAAGCTGATATTATCCTTGAGCTTAAGCTAATTGCGGATGTTGGATTACTTGGATTTCCTAATGTAGGCAAGTCAACTTTACTGTCTAGAGTTACAAATGCTGACCCTAAGATTGCCAATTATCATTTTACTACGCTTGAGCCAATGCTCGGCGTTATTAATTATCCTAATGTTCCTGAGTTTGTATTAGCTGATATTCCTGGAATAATCGAAGGTGCATCAGAAGGAATCGGACTAGGAATTGAGTTTTTAAGACATATTCAAAGAACTAAAATTCTTATTCATGTTGTAGATGCTGCTTCTGTTGAAGGAAGAGATCCAGTAGAAGATATTAAGGCAATCAATAATGAATTGGTTAAATATGGTGAAGGACTGCTAGACAAACCACAACTTATTGCTGCCAATAAACTTGACTCATACCAAGGTGATAAAGAAGAACTTTTAAAAAGAATTCATGATGCTTTTAAAGACAAGGATATTCCTGTTTTTGGAATTTCAGCTGTCACTGGTGAAGGACTTAAAGAACTTCTTTTTGCGACATCAAATATTTTAAAATCTTTGCCGGATGATATTACTACTTATGAGAGTGAAATGAATCCCAACGATAGCAAACTCGAAGAAGACCCTATCAATGTCTATAAGGGCGATGATGGTATTTTTATGATAGAGGGACAAAGCATTAATAAAATGCTAGGATTTACAAATCTTGATTCTGAGAGGGGATTTCTATTTTTCCAAAAATATATTAAGGAAAAAGGAATCCAGAATAAGCTTGATGAACTTGGAATTCAAGATGGTGATACTGTCGATGTTGGTGGTAATTTATTCGAATATTACAAGTAATATAATTTTTAGAAAGAAATAGGAAAGAAAATGATTCTTAATAATAAGGAACGAGCATATCTTACTTCTCTCGCATCCAAGGAAAACTCTATAATGCAGATTGGCAAGGATGAGATTAGTCCAGAGCTGATAAATGCCGTAGATGAAACTTTTAATACTCATGAGCTTATTAAGCTTACTATTTTAAAAAATTGTTTTTCTGATCCGAGAGAGATAGGTGAAACAATAGCTGGACGAACAAGATCTACGCTTGTTAGGGTTATTGGCAGGAAGGTAATTCTGTATAAGCCTGCAAAAGAGCCTCAGATAATTTTACCTAAAAAAAGAAATAAGACTACTGAATAAAAGAAGGCATGGAATATGCGAAAAATAGGAATTTTGGGTGGAACGTTTAACCCGCCTCATTTAGGACATTTAAATATTGCATTAGCATCTTATGAAAAATTAAATTTGGATGAAGTCTGGTTTATACCGGCTGGCAATCCACCTCATAAAAATGTTTCAAGAGATATATCAATAATTGATAGATTTAATATGGTTAAATTGATGATTGAAGATTATCCATATTTTAAGTGCAAAGATTTTGAGTTTCAAAAAATGAGTAAATGCTATTCCTATGAAACACTGCAAGAAATCAAATCGCTATATCCTGATGATGAGTTGTTTTTTCTGATTGGTGCGGATAGTCTTAAAACTTTTAATACATGGGTCAGACCGGACATGATAAGCTCGTTATGCACAATAGCTGTTTGCAACAGAGAAGAATCAGACAGAAAGAATTTAGAGGCCCTATGCAATACCATGGAGCAAAAATATACTGGTAAGTTTATATATGTTCCCATGGATGAAGTTCAGATTTCATCTACCTCTATACGAAATGCGAATTCACTTGTTGATGTTAGAAATTATCTACATAGTGGTGTATATGAATATCTAACTGAACATGAATTGTATGATTTAACAGATATGAAATCATGGGATAGCATCCAAAGCATAAAGGAAGATCTTAAAGCAAAGCAGAAACCTTCGAGATTTAGACACACTATTGGTGTTATGTATACAGCAGCATCGCTATCTATGAGATATTCTTATCCTTTACAAAAGGCTATTTATGCTGGATTATTGCATGATTGTGCGAAATATATGTCTGATGAAGATTTGATTAAAATTTGTGAAGAAAACAAAGTATCAATTACAGCTTCAGAACGTTCTAAACCTTATCTTTTACATGGGAAAGCAGGAGCTTTTCTTTGTAAAAACAAGTATAATGTCGACAATGAAGAGATCATGCATGCTATAAAAGTACATACAACTGGTTGTCCAGAGATGTCACTTTTGGATAAAATTATCTTTGTGGCAGATTATATTGAGCCAAATCGAAACAAACAGATTAATCTAATTGAGATCAGAAATCTAGCATTTAATGATCTGGATTTGTGTGTTAAGATAATCTTGAGAGATACAATTGCTTATTTACAATCAATTAATCTTGAGATGGATGAAACTACTCTTGAAACATATGAATACTATAAATCCATGTAACAGTGTTAGTGTTAAAGATGGAGGAGCAAAAATGGAACAGGACTTATTGAGTGGGCTTGCAAATGTACTAGATAAAAAAATAGCCGATGACATTAGTATTCTTGATATATCTGATATTTCACCTATGGCTGATTATTTTGTGATTGCAACTGGTAACAATGAGAATCATCTAGATGCATTAAGAGAAGCCTGCGATGAATTTATGCATAAGAATAATTGTAAAACCAAATGCATTGAGGGAATACATCATTCTGAATGGGTTTTAATAGATTATGGAAATATTATTGTTCACTTATTCTCTAGAGATAAGCGAAAGTATTATGAACTTGACAGAATATGGCGTGATGCTAAAAAAATCAATTAAACAAATAGTAAATATATAATAAAAACCTCCCATAAATATTTGGGAGGTTTTATTAATATTAAATCTATATGATTAGAAAAATCTAAAAACCCCAATAACTTTTCCGAGTATGTCACAATCAATAACGATAATTGGATCCATATTATCGTTTTCAGGCTGCAGACGAATATGATTTTTCTCTTTATAAAATGTTTTAACCGTTGCAGAATCATCAACTAAAGCTACAACCATTTCTCCATTTTTGGCCGTGCTAGCTTTCTCTACGAGAATCGTATCGCCATTTAAAATGCCTGCATTGATCATGCTTTCTCCCTTAACCTTAAGCATAAAGCACTGCTCATTTGGCATATATTCTGCAGGAATGGGAAAGTAGTTTTCAATATTTTGAACAGCAAGAAGCGGAAGACCAGCAGCAACATATCCAACAACAGGAACATTGACTACTTCACGTCTTGTAAGATTGAAATTATCATCAATAATCTCAATTGCACGTGGTTTGGAAGGATCTCTCTTAATATAACCATTTTTCTCCAACTTCTCTAAATGTGTAAAAACAGAAGCAGTAGATTTAAGATGTACGGCCTCACCGATTTCACGAACCGAAGGCGGGTATCCCTTATTAATTATTTCATTTTTCATAAATTCAAGAATTTCCAGCTGTTTGGGCGAAATCTTACCGTATGCCATAAGTACCTCCCGGATACAAACAATTTTTTATACTATCTATATGATAACATAATAAATATCAAATTCAAACATATTTTTGTGAAAATTTGTTCGATAAAAATATTGACAAACAAATGTACTGGCGTTAATATGTTTGTGAACAAAGGTTTACTTTTATGTAATGCTTGGGTTAGAAATATTTGTATTTATTAACTGATCAAAGCAGGAGGGAAAGAAGTTTATTATGATAGCAAAGAAAATGAATTTTAAAATAATTAAGGTTTTATTGTCATTAACTGCTGTGATTTTTTTTATGTCTTTATCATATAGAATATGTAATGCAAAAGGCTCGAAAGAGATATATACTTATTATAAGACAATAACAATTAATAGAGGGATGACATTAAACGATATCGCACTTGAATATAACAATAGTGATATTCAAAACACGAATGATTATATTGTTAATGTAATGGATCTAAATCATATATCAGATGATAACATTACATCGGGAGAGAATCTTGTTATTCCTTATTTTAGCTCAAAGAAGAAATAAAGGATTTTATGCTTAGACTTATAATTATTATTTTTTGGAATCTTCATCGTATTCCATATATGGTAACTCATATGCGCACTCTGGCTAAAGATCATAAAGTAACCGAAGAAGAGCGGTATAGATTTGCCCAGGAAAGCGTTAAGGCAATGAATAAAGCCGGAAAAATAATTACAGAAATATATGGTACTGAGAATCTACCTAACGATGGCGGATATGTTATGTTTCCAAATCACCAAGGGAAATATGATGCTACAGCTATCATATATGCCCATGATAAGCCTTGTACCTTTGTAATGGATAAACATAAGTCGTACCAGTTCTTTGTTCGAGAAATGGTCAATATGCTGCGTGCTAAGCGTCTTGAACTAAACAATTTAAGGCAAGGATTAGAAGTAATGAATGAAATTACTTCAGAAGTAAAAAAAGGTCGGATTTATATTCTTTTTTCAGAAGGCGGATATAAAAACAATCATAATAAGGTACAAAATTTTAAACCTGGAAGTTTTAAGTCTGCAGTTCGTGCGAAGTGCCCGATTGTTCCCGTTACACTTATAGATACATATAAACCGCTTAACAGTTTATCGATTGGTAAGGTTGTTACAAAGGTTATTTTTAACAAACCGTTTTACTATGATGATTATAAAGATATGAAAACACCAGAGATAGCAATTAGTATAAAAAATTCTATTATTGCAACTATGGAGGAATATGGTGTATTTGATAACTAAAATTATAATTATCGTTGAATATTGTTATAGATAGTAGTATTATTTTAATATGTAATTATCGGAAAAATATCTGTTTTTCCGATAGAGAGCAGTAAAAAGATATTATATATAGAAAGGAACAAATCAATATGGGAAAAGACTCTGCTTTTTACAAAGATAAGAAAAAAACGCAAATGGTTAAGTTTCGTGAGCTTTTGACCGAGCTCCCACAGCCGGCTGTTGATTTTTTATACAGCAAGGAAGTAAACACTCAACTAAGTACTCGTATCCAATATGCATATGATTTGTTAACATTTTTTAAATTTTTAATAGACAAGAATCCTACGCTGGCAAATAGAAAAATAAAAGAATTTAATTGCGATGATCTGTCTCTGATTAGATCAGAAGATATAATGGAATATCAACGTTTCCTAGAATTAAACATAGATATAGGCGATTATCACGAAAACGGAAACAAAGGTATTGCAAGACGTATGGCTCCGTTAAGAGGAATGTATAAATATTTAATTGCACATAAATATATTAAGGAAGATCCCACGAGTCTCGTCCCGCTTCCTAAATTAAAAAAAGATAAAAATATAATCCGAATGAATTCATACGAAGTCCGCGCAGTGCTGAATGCTATAAAAAATGGATCAGATTCAATGAGTGACCGGCAAAAAAAATTTGCAGATAAAACAAAATACAGAGATCTTGCAATTTTAACACTAATGCTTAATACAGGTATACGTGTATCAGAATGCAATGGTCTTGATATTGCAGACGTTAATCTAAAAGATGATTCATTTGTGATTGTAAGAAAAGGTGGCGGTCAAGATGTGCTCTATTTTGGAGATGCAGTTCATGAGGCTATATCGGATTATCTTAATCTTGAAAGAAACCATATTATTCCAAGAGATGGCCAGGAAGCTGCTCTATTTTTGTCATTACAGGGAAAACGAATAAGTATAGATGCAATTGAAAATCTTGTAAAAAAATATTCGAGAATTGCTGTACCTAACAAGAAAATAACACCTCATAAGTTAAGAAGTACATACGGAACAGCTCTTTATCGTGAAACAGGTGATATTAGGCTTGTAGCTGATGTACTTGGACATGAGAATATAAATACAACTATTGATTACTATGCAGCTATTGAGGATGAGCATAAAAGACAGGCCAGAAATGCGGTGGATTTTAACCGTGAGAATAAACTATAATTCTAGCTTGGTTAAAAGTTCACGCATATATTCTGGAATTGGTGCTTCATATTCGAGGTATTTTCCAGATGATGGATGCACAAATCCTATTTTCCACGCATGTAGACATTGCCCATCTAGTCCCTTCATTGGGCATTTTGATGGGCCATATGCATCATCACCTAATAAAGGATGATGTATGGATGCCATATGCACTCTAATTTGATGAGTTCGCCCTGTTTCGAGTTTAAATTCAACATAGGTATAACCATTAAGTCGTTTTATAACTTTATAATGAGTGATGGCTTCTTTTCCGTCAGGAGAAATAGCCATTTTCTTTCTATCGTTTTTGCTTCTACCTATTGGCGCGTTAATGGTTCCTTCTTCTTCTTTCAGGTTGCCATGCACTATCCCAACATATATTCGGTTTACAGTATGATTTTTAATCTGTTCTGCTATTTTTCTATGAGAATTGTCATTTTTACAGACGATCAAAGATCCAGTAGTGTTCATATCAATTCGATGTACGATTCCAGGACGTAAAACACCGTTTATTCCGCTTAGACTATCTTTGCAGTGCCATAGAAGTGCATTAACCAATGTGCCCTTATAATGGCCTTCTGCAGGATGTACGACCATCCCTTTGGGTTTGTTTACAACTATAACATCCGAATCTTCGTATAATATGTCAATAGGTATATTTTCTGCTTCAACAGATAGAGATTCAGGCTCAGGAATATTTACAGTAAGTTCATCATTTTCACATATCCTGTATCCTGGCTTTTGTATTGTTTTTCCATTTACAAGAATATTCCCTTTTTTAATCAGATCAGAGTAATGACTTCTGGAATAATCAGTGTTTAACTCAGCTAAGAATGTATCTAAGCGCTTATACACATCTAAATTATTGGCTGTGTATTTTTGTATAAGATCACTCATAGACTACTTTTCCTTTTTAGCTTCATCTTCATCTTTGTATACAAAAAGAATTATAAAAGCAACAATAATAAATCCTAAGGTTACATATATATCTGCAACATTAAAGACAGGAAAATTAATTGCAGAAAAATATATAAAATCAATTACATAATTGTTTGTTATCCTATCAATGTAATTGCCTATTGCTCCGCTCAAAATAAAAAGAAGAATAATTGATAATGAACGATGCTTGATATCCTTGGATGCTTTGTAAAATATTATCATGATTATAATAAAAAAAACTGGCGTAAGAAACTTCATAATGGTCTGAAAAAAGGTTGCTGAATTCATTATGCTAAATGCAGCCCCTGTATTTTCAAGATACGTAAATTCAAGTACATTATGTATTATAGGAATATTTGGACGATCTTTTAGATATATAAAAGCTTGATGTTTTGTTATTTGATCTAGAGCAACAAGAACCAAAACTAAAATAATTGCCTTTAAATAAAACAGTATTTTATTATATGCTTTGCTTTTATTATTCATTTTTGTATCCAACTTATCTGATTATACTAGTATACTTTTTGCTGCATCATTAATATCAATATCACTAACATCCGTGGCTATATAGCCACTTCCAATTTCCTTTAATAAAATAAATTTTATCCCTAAACCTGTTCTTTTTTTATCACTATAAGTTGTTTTTGTAATCTCGTCAGGGTCAAGACCCTTTACACTTGTAGGCAGTCCAAAACTTTCCAGGGTAGAAATTATATAATTATGATCATCCAAGGATATTAGATCTTTTTTCATTGAAATATATGAAGCAGCAGCTATTCCAATTGCCACACATTCTCCATGTAAAAGTTCAAAGTTCTTTAATTTTTCTACTGCATGACCTATGGTATGTCCAAAATTCAAAAGAGCACGGATACCCTTTTCATTAGGATCTTCTTCAACTACTCTTCTCTTATGTTCTAACGATCTCTTAACTATTATTTCAAGACATTTTTGATCACGATTTAATATTTTTTCTCTGTTATTAATTAAAAAGTTTAAAAAATCTATGTCAAAGCAATATCCATATTTTATTACTTCACCAAGACCTGCAATAAATTGCCTATTATCCAGTGTATTTAAAACATACATACTACAATACACTAATTTAGGCATATAAAAGGCTCCTATCATATTCTTATAGGATAGGAAGTCAACACCTGTCTTACCTCCAACGCTACTGTCAACCTGAGCAAGAAGTGACGTTGGAATTTGAATGAAGTCAACACCTCTAAGATATGTTGCTGCGCAGAAACCAGTAATATCACCGGTGACTCCCCCGCCAAGTGCAACGAGCATGTCATCTCTTGTAAAATTGTTATCCACCAGAAATTTATAAATATTCTGAACGGTATCAAGATTTTTAGAGTTTTCACCTTGTTCAAAAACAAAATGAAATATTTTTTTATCAAGCTCTTTCGAAAATATCTTTTCAATGTTATCCAGATAGTATTTTTCAACTCCTGAATCCGTAATTATGCAAACATTAGAATAAGTCTTCCCTATTCTTTCAAAACTATCTGAAAAAAGACTAAGGGAAGACTCAATAACTATTTCATATGCTTTTTTATTATCACATTTAACATCTAAAATTGTTGACATATTTTAAAAACCTGTCTGAATACCATTAAAGTCAAAATTGTTGACAATTTCCTGAAGATCACCTGAAATACTAATCTGTGCAGGTGTGATAACAAAGATAAAATTACTTACCTTCTGAAGATTTCCTTCAAGCGCAAAGCAAGAACCAGACGCGAAGTCTACAATTCTCTGAGCAAGTGCAACATCCACTCCCTCCATATTTAAGATTACGGTTTGCTTAGCTAAAAGTGTTTCACCTATCTCTCTTGCATCTTCAAAAGATGAAGGTTTAAAAACACATACTTCCATAGGTTCAGATCCTCCTGATTTTTTCGAACGAAGCGGTGTTATCTTGCTAGAATTAAATGTTCTTTTTTCTGCAGGAGCAGATGCGAAAGTTTCTGTAACTGCCTCATCCGTCTTTTTTTTGTTAAATAATGAAGGCTCTTCTGAGTATACGTCATCATCGTCGTATTCATCATCATAGTCGTCCTCACCATTTAGTTTCATTACATTAAGAATCTTGTCAAAGAATCCCATAACAACTCTCCATACTAAACTATATTTTATATTGACCAATAAATATTTAAATTATTAAATATTATAATTCCTAGAGCCAAAAATTGCTGTACCGACTCTAATCATTGTAGATCCCTCTTCAATGGCAATTTTATAATCATTTGTCATTCCCATAGATAAGGTATCCATCAGTACATTATCTATGTTTTCATTTTTTATGTCAATGAATAACTGATGCATTTTGTTAAAATACGGCCTCGTATCCTCAGAATTAGGCAAATTCGGTGCAACTGTCATTAATCCTTTTATTTGGATTCCATCGAGTGGAGCTATTTCCCTGATAATTTCTTCGGCCTCATTTATACTTATTCCACTTTTTGATTCTTCGCCTGCAATATTTACTTCTATAAGAATCGGAGTGACTATTTCAGCTTTTTTTGACTGAATATTTATTTCCTCCGCTAGCCTATAATTGTCAACAGAATGAATAAGTGCAACATGTCCAATTATTTTCTTGACCTTATTTCTCTGCAAATGACCAACAAGATGCCACTTTATATCTTCTGGAAGATCAGGATATTTTGTACAAAAATCCTGAACTTTATTTTCTCCAAACGATCTCTCTCCGGCTTCATATGCAAGCTTAATATCAGAAATAGGCTTTGTTTTTGAAATTGCTATCAATTCCACTTCAGAAGGATCTCTATTTGCCTTGATGCATGAAGCCTCGATATTTTCATGTATTTTCTTAATGTTTTCAGTTATCATCTCTATTTTCTCCATTCAAAAATTGTTTACTTTTATTCTATGCCTTAAAATGATTTTCAATAAATGATCTGACCATTTTTAACACTTTTGCCTTCAAGGGCAATATGATCATATTGGGTTATACCGTAATTGCTTGATTTCTCTATAATGCTGTAATCATCTGTTTTATATAAGACGTTTATATATGAAAAGGTTGCATAACCTTTATTAACATTATAAACTCCTGTAAGTGATGCGGTGTGACTTTTAAGCTTAAATGTCTGAAGCGTATCAGGAAGTCTGATATTGTTAATACCACTTAAGTCATCTATATCTACATAATAGCTGTCATCATCAGAATAATAAATATCCAGAGGGATAAACCCTGTTCCCGAATCACCTGACTCCGTTGACATAACACCTAAAGCTGAAGAATTATTTCCCTTAAAGAAATAATCTTTTGGTATTTTATAGAAACTATGGTTAACAACAGCAGAATTGGGAATTTTAAGACCATCTTTTTGGTTAAGTAAAAGTTCAATAGAAACATACCTTGAAGAAGCATATCTTTCCATTGAATCATCAAGTGAAAGAATAAGATATTTATTTCCATCTACATCTTTGATGCTGCTTGATGCACTAGCCGATGCCCCATCATAATCAAATTTGATTTTAATATTTTTTTTATCCTTTAATTCATTGGCAGATGAATCCGTTATTTTCATTACCAGATTCCAGTCATCAGAAGTAATTAATTTATATACTGGACTTCCGGATGAAATTTTATCTTCTTTTCTAAGATCCTTTGATTTATCATCTGTTCCGGAGTTGATTACATTTTGAAAATTATCAAGGGTTACTCCCTCGTATCCATCTAAAGAATATAATAAGAATCCGGTTTTTGCAGGATGATATATTGTATATGTTCCATTTTGCATGGCTGTCTGAATCTCGTTTTGAAGACTTTTTTCAGCTTCCTGATGATATATACCCTCTACCTGATCATTTAAATCAGTTTCATATGTATATGCTGATTTAAAATTTACACTATTATATCCATCTGAAAATATTGAAACAAGCTTTGAAAATTTTTGAAGATTGCTTTTTGAAACAGAAGAGACATCGATGCTCTCACCAGAAAGCTTACTGGATAGATTGCCTGATTTATCCATGGCATATACATTGGTCTTCATACCAACTCGACTTCCATTTTTAACATAGTAAAACGGATAACCATCAGTATCTGCATTGACTACGCTTTCTTCTCGTATTGCCAACGCTTCATAGTGATTATTTCTGGCTATCTTTCCCATTTTAACTTCATAAATAGAAATAGATCCTTTTGTAAAATAAGAAAAAATATGAAAAATAATATATATCAAAATAACAAGTATAACAAATAAGCTTATGTTCAAATGAACCTGCCTATGAAATTTTAAGACCTTTCGTTTTTGAGGCATTTAGATATATCTCCAAAAAAGAGAGGGGTCCTGTTCAACAGAACTCCCCTCTATAACTTTCTAAATTAAAGTGCAAGCATGATTTTGTCTTGTAATGAATCCGGAAGATCTTTTTTCTCTTTTGAAACGCTTAATATAAAATTAATATTAAACATATCCGATAACTCTTCTAAATCTGAAATCGCTGTTTCAAGGCTCTCATTAACATCGATACAAGCATTTTTTAAAAATCCATCAATGTAAATTTCTTCAATGTCCCTGTTCTGTGAAATAACCCCGTTTACAAATCCTAAAAAATTTTCTGTAGTTTTAAGGGGATATCGATTAAGCACTACCAACCTAATCTTTGGATCCAGCTCAAGCATGTGGCTCGTATTGCTGTCAACAAACACTACATTCCCGCTAACAGATTCCACAGCTTTGTTGACCCTGTCTAAAAGTTGCTTAGTCTTACCTCTTCCCTTCTCCCCCACAATTAATTCAACCATGAGAAACCTCCTTTGAAGTGCGACTGCATTGTTATTGACTCATTATAATATATACATATGTAAATAACAAGAAAACTACTTCACAATTCCCAATATCTCATTCTGCAAAAGATAAAGGTTATACCTATTATCTGCTTTATACACAAAGGAAATGATCTTATGCCCATTGGGAGCATTTGTAACAAGAGCTAAACAATATTTTGCTTCTGACGTTGTACCTGTTTTTCCAGCAACGACAGAAAAACCATCACTTAGATTCTTTTCACCATTTAAGAATTTATCAGTAGTATGCCATGTCATGCTTTTGGGCTGTCCGTTTCCATCCCTAAAATATGCATCATAGCTCTTTGAACTCATGATCTGAACAAGTTCGTCATATTTTAAAGCCGCATTAAATATAAGGTACATATCATAGCATGTTGTGTAGTGATCATCATTATGAAGACCATTTGTTGTAACAAAATGTGAATGGGTAGCTCCAAGAGAATGAGCTGTTTCATTCATTAATTTAACAAACTTCTCTTCAGAACCTGCTACACCCTCAGCAATCGCTACAGCAGCATCATTGCCGCTTGGAAGCATCAAGCCATATAATAACTGTCTCACAGTAAGCTCGTCTCCAACAGCTATATTAGCCAGCGAAGAACCATCTGTTTGATTAACAGCATTTTCGCTAACTGTTACCTTTTGATCCAAATTTCCATACTTGAATGCAGTTAAGGCCGTAAGAATCTTTGTTGTGCTGGCAGGATAAACCTTATCTAACATATTGTAGTTCAAAAGTGTCTGATTACTCGTTACATCAAACACAGCTGCAGATTGTACATGAGAAATATCAGGTGCAATCTCTATTCCTGTATTGGATTTTAATGGCTTACATAACGAAGCTGAATAAAATTCATTATTGATCGAATAAGAAGATATAATGCCAAGATCATTAGTTGTCTGAACTGTTTTATATTTTCTGTCGTACATATTAAAACTGCATGAAGATAAACACATACAACCTACAATCAATAATATCGAAACTAATTTTTTATTTATACATTTCACGCCAGTCAAGATCTCCTCGGTCAAGTGCTTTTATAAGAAGTTCTGCCGTTGCAAGATTGGTTGCAAGGGGAATATTGTTTGCATCACAAATTCTAACAATATTATTTACATCCGGTTCATTGGATTTTGGATTTAATGCATCTCTAAGAAAAATAACAAGATCAATGTTATTATGCTCTATTTGAGCACCAAGCTGCTGAGTACCACCCATATGTCCTGCAAGGAATTTATGAATATTCAGGTTCGTTACTTCCTCTATCAGTCTTCCTGTAGTTCCAGTGGCATAAAGTTCGTTTTTAATCAGAATACCCTTATATGCAATACAAAAGTTCTGCATAAGATTTTTTTTAGCATCGTGTGCTACAAGTCCTATATTCATATTACCTCCTCGCGCATACATTTTGCGTTGCTTTTATTATTATAGCTTATTTGAATTCTCAGTGATACCGTTTTTCATGCAGACTGACATTTAAAACCAAACCAATTCCTAGAAAAAGTGTAAGTAATGATGTAAGCCCATAACTTACAAAAGGAAGTGTAAGCCCAGTGTTAGGCATCAATCCTGTTACAACTGAAATATTTACAAAACCCTGATATGCAATTATTGATGCAATACCAACACATAAAAGTCTTCCACTTAGGTTCTTTGCTTTTTTTGCAGTTCTAAGGCATTCGAATGCAATCATGAAAATTAGAATAATAATCAGCATTGATCCAATAAATCCAAGTTCTTCTCCTGCAACTGCAAATATAAAGTCTGTATTAGGTTCTGAAATATAATTACCATTTTTTACAGATGCCGTACTATCATTGTTGAGTCCTTTTCCGAAAAAAAGTCCTGATCCAATAGCCATAATAGAATTCTGTTGCTGATAAGCATCAGCTGGAAAATCGTTTGGATGAAGCCATGAAAGAATTCTTTTTGCCTGATAAGCTTTTAGAAATGTTTTACCGGTTTTATATGCAAACAATATATATAAACCTATAAATGGGACGCCGAAAGATACAATTGGTACAACAATTTTTTTTGATAGTCCGGCACAAAATATCATAGTAACAATAACCATGAATGTAACAATTGTAGTTGATAAATCCGGTTCTTTTAATATTAATAAAAGAGGAACAGCAGATAAAAGTGCAAATATACATAAAAATTTTACAGTATTGATATCCTCTTGATATTTACTTAAAAACCATGCAAAAAACAGTACTAAAAATACTTTTGCTATTTCAGAAGGCTGAAATCGAACTCCGATTTTTAGCCATCTTACTGCACCATGTGAACCAACTCCCACAACCAGCACAAGGCCAAGTAAGATTATGGTTATTGCATAGAAGATCCAGTGATACTGAAGCAAAAACTCAAAATCAACTAGCATAACTGTGATCATAACAATGAGTCCCATAACAAGACCAATAATCTGCCTCTTCTGAGATGCAACATCAGCGCTTCCAATTATAAGAATTCCAACAATTGTCAATACTATTACGCACAGTATCAGTCTAATATTTAAATTTTTAAATTTATAATTTCTAAAAAGCATTTTAAGCCTTTCTCTTTAAGTGCTGTAAAATATCTATATCTCCAAATTCAGTAAGAGAAAATTCTTCATCAGAATATGATAAAATTGATGCATTCTTGGGTCTTTTTGAACCGGAGAACATTTTTTTCTTTTCTGGAATATAATTTTCTCCGCCAATATTTAGTACCCTTCCCTCCATTAGACCTGAGGCAATTATACATTTCCTTCTACCTGGATAACCTGCAAAGGCTGCTCCATACAATGCTCCTGTTACAATTATATTTCCAATAGATCTAATGGTGTATTCTTCAGGTACATTTCCCAATACAACAATTGATGAATCAGAAAAAATCTCTTTTTCGTTTGGAGATAGCTTATATATTATCTTGGCATTATTATCGATATACTCTTCTTTGGTGCTTTCATCCATCTTTATAAATCTTGTATCGATAGTTCTATCGTTGATACTTACAAGCATGACTTTAATATCAGAATTATATTCTATTGATTGAATCACAGCTATGAGCTCTTCATCTGACAGATTTCTTCCTTCAATCTCCAAAACAAGATCTGACTGTCCAAAAAATTTTCTAGAGGAAGCAAATTTGTAACATATGTCTCTTAGAACATCTTCTATTGGTATCTCTGGATCTAGTCGCAGTGAAATACCATGAGGAAGACTTCTGATCATAACCGCATCATTCATAATTAATCTCCTGAAGAACTACTTGTAATAGTTAAAGCTTGAACCGCATTAGCTTTTTGAATAGATGATTCTTCGTTATAATAACACCCGATTATATCTCTTGACACACTAGCAGCATATGCTGATTTATATCCATTAGGAATTCTTACAGCAACTGCAATGTCAGGATCATTTGCGGGACAAAAACCAACGAATAAAGCGTGGCTAGGTCTGTTTTTGCTTTCCTGTGCTGTTCCTGTTTTACCAGCAACCGGAACGGGGCTATTATTAAATGGCTCAAGCTTAGATACAACCATCTCCATACCTGAGTGAATTGTACTCCATTGAGCATAATCAAGGACCTGAATCTGGTTCTTCACTGATGGCGAATATGTCTTTATTACTTTTCCCTTTTTATCTTGTACATGATTTAAAAGAGTGTAGTTAAAAACAGTACCCTTATTTGCTACTGCTGTAACATATCTGTTTAAAGCAATAGTTGTCATATTGTTATTTGACTGACCGATCGCGGCCATTACCGGATATTCTGTTGCAACATCAGATTTATTTTCTGTGATTTCAACTCCTGTCTTATCAGTAAGTCCATACATGGATGCATACTTGCTAATTCTCTGAATTCCTAAACCATCATTATAATTTGTTGCACCTCCGGCTAAGAGATAACCAACGTTATAAAAGAAAACATTACATGAATCTCTTATTGCAGTTGTTAAATTTTCCTTGCCATGGCTTCCAGGATATATCCAGCATTTAGGTTTATTACTGATTAGATCAAACTGACCATTACATATAAATGTTGTTGATGTATCAATAACGCCTTCTGTAAGTCCTGCAGTCGCTGTTACCATTTTATAAGTTGATCCTGGTGCCGTCTGCTGCTGAGTAGCATGATTATAAAGAGGGCTGGATTTATTAGCATTAAGGTATGAGTAGTACTTTGAATCAACAGTATTAGCCAGTTTGTTGTTGTCATATCCTGGATACGATACACATGCCATTAGTTCTCCAGTCTTGGCATTAGTAATTACACATGATGCTGAACAAGGAGTGAGACCAAGCTGCCCTGGAGTAATCTCCAATGATGTTATTTTTTGAATCATGAAATTATAGGCTGGGGTCTTACCATTTACAAGCGCATCTCTAGTTGCAACATCTTGCTGAATCACATTCTGATCATATAGTAATGCACAAACCTGATTTCCGGTTATAATATCGTTTAAAATAGAATACTTATATACAATTTTTTTGAAATCATTATTTGTCTTAATATCATTAATCACATATTCATATAAATTTTTATATAATTCTGAAGTATTAGCATATTTTGAATCGGCTGAAAGTTTCGAAACATCTATCCAGTCTTTCTTTATGCAATATTCCAAATACTCATTTATACTGATAGTACCATTTGACCAACCTTTGAACTTTTCATCAGATGTGTCAATTGCTGCAGAATTAATTATATTTTCATTTTTTAAATATTTGATTATAAATGTTTCATATTCTTTGTATTCATCGGTTTCATTTCCAAATACAACATTATCATTTCCTGAAAACTTATCATTAAGAGATGATTGAACCTCACTGAATTTAGAATTAAATTCTTCTAAAACTTTTTTCTCAAGATCAGTTGCGTTCTTGTCTTCAAAATGTGAAGTATCAATAACTTGATTTTGAATTAGATTAATATAAGCATCATAGACCGGCACAACAATGTCCTCATCTCCGGTCTTAACAAAGGTCTTGATGTTAGCCATATTTGATACAAGAATTCCGGCTACCTCTGATTCAAGAAGATTATATGTTCTCTCTTGAAGATCTTTATCTATAGATAAATAAACGTCATTGCCAGGAACAGCATTCACATGCTTGGTCTGTTTTATAACATTTCCCATATTATCAACATACAAAGTGTCGCTTCCCTTTTTACCGGTAAGGTAATCATTCATGACCTGTTCAATTCCGGACTTTCCAACAATATCGTTTGATGTTGTTCCCTTGGCCTTTTTAGAAAGTTCAGTATATTCTTCTGTTGATATTTTCCCTGTGTATCCGAGTATATGAGAAAAATATTTACTATCATTATATTTTCTGATAGTTTTCTCTTCCACTGCAACACCAGGCAAGTTATTAGAATTTTCTCTGACGTAAGCTACCGTTGCATTACCAACATTACTTGTAATAGGAGTAGAAATATACTTTCTATATGAATTCAAACTCATTGCATATCTTATTGTTAAAATCTGGTATCTGTATTTTTCAGAATATTTTTTTGAAATATTATATTTATTTTTACTGCTAAGATATTTGATTATAGTTTTGGCACTTGCATTTGATGTATTTATACCGATTTTATCATCATAACCCAGATCAGATATATTGGTTTTACCAAAAATATCTGCTCGAAATCTCTGCAATGTCTTGCCTGTTACATTAAATTCGTAATTACCATCAGAGACATAATTGATTGAAAAATCATTAGAAACAGTATCTCCTAGACGCTCTGCATTAGAAACAACCTCATATATTTCCTTATTAAGCGCAGCATTTTTCTGGTCTCTGGTATAATTTGAAAAAGTATCTGCAATAGTTACCGAATAAGCCATTTCATTATATGCCAACAGCTTTCCGTTTCTATCATAAATGTTACCTCTGGTTGCATCTATGCTCTCTTTTTTCTCAACCAAAAGATTATAATTGGATAGATATTTTTGACCTCTTACTATTTGAAGTACAAATAGACGCAGAAATAAAATGCATAAAAAAACAGAAAAAATCAAAAATACTATATTTATTCTGGTGTTAAAAAATTTTTCTTTGATCTTATATATCAATTCACTCAAAGTATATGCTCCACTTTTCTCTCTTCACGATCAATCCATATAAATATTCTTGCATATATAAAATATAGTATAAAAGAAATCATAACTGAATAAACTGCTTCAGGAATAATGATATTCATCAGGTAAAAATTAAAATCACCACTTTGTCTAAATGCAAAAGATACCAGATAAATGAATAAACCGTAAATCAAATTACTTAAGCCGACAAACAATATAGGAAGTTTAACATCATCACCAAAAAATACTTTTCTGGATAGACCATTTAGATATCCTATAGTTAAAAGGATAATAATATGTGTTCCAAAAAGCATCCCTGATGAAAAATCAATTACAAGTCCACATATAAATCCTGCAATCATTCCCTCACGTCGATTTCTCATAAATCCATAAAAAGAAGTAAGTATTAGAAGTAAATTAGGAATCACTCCACCCAATGCAAGATATGGAAAAACCGCCGTTTGCAGAATGTTCAGTATGAATACCGAGACAAGCAAAACGACAGCCTTCTTTAAAATAGGAATTATTTTCATTCAGCTCCCGTCTCCTTTTTAGATAGAACAACAAGAACATTCTGTAAATGTTTAAAATCAACGGCAGGAGTAACTGTGCCTGAAAATGTCATTTGATTTGAATCTTCCTTTGTATTATCCAAATATCCAATAAGAATTCCCGGAAGATATTTGTCACTTATATTACTTGTTACAATCGGCTCACCGCTTTTGATTTTTTTATCAGGATTTTCAAGATTTGTAATCTTAATTCTATTATTCTTCGTCATAGACTGAAGATTTCCTGATATTATACAAGTATTTCCAGTATTTAGAGACATACCACTGACATTAGAAGTATCATCAATAATTGAACGTACTACGGAATAATTTCTGCCTGATTTGATCACTATTCCAACTAGACCGCCATCGGCAATAACATTCATATCCGTCCGGATGCCATCCTTGGTGCCCTTGTCTATTGTAAATGTGTTAAACCAGTTATCTGATCCACGAGCGATAATCCTTGCCCCTGTTTTATTATAGCCGGTATACTGCTGATCTAGTTTATACAGCTTTTGAAGGTTCTCAAGCTCAGAACTCTGAAGCTGTATCTGACTTAATTTTGAAGTTAGATTTTCATTCTGCTTTTTTAATTTTTCGTTTTCGGAAGTAAGCTCATCTATTGTTTTTGAATCTGCTCTATACTTTGATGCCTGAGAACCTACTCGTTCAATTCCAGTCTGAATCGGTGCAAAAATAGCATTAGTTACAGTTCCAAATATTCCACCCCTAAAGTTATTGACATAACTAAGGAGTAGAAAAATTATTCCTACTGTAAATAATATTATAAATAATGATTCCGAGGGAATTCTTGTTTTTTTCTTCTTTTCCATACACTAGCCTTGATTAACTGTATATTCTTGATCTCATCGTGTAACCATACTGACGGAACTTATTGTCAGTAAGAATTCTTCCAAGTCCAAGAGCTACAGTATTTTCTCCATCTTCTGCCACGTTCATCTTGATGTTAGTAAGTTCATTAAAAAGATCCGAGATACCATGTATCGATGATGAACCACCGGTAAGATATATTCCTGAATAAACGATATCCTTTGCAATCTCAGGTGGAACCTTTTCCAGTATGGTTTTAATTGAATTACAGATACTGTTAAGATCTTCCTTAATTGCTTCATAAACCATATCAGAATCAATAGTCATGGAAACCGGAAGTCCTGCAACAACATCTCGACCAACAACTTCCATGCTTTCGCCTCTTCCCTCACTGGTAGAGCCGATTTTTTCCTTTAATTCCTTAGCCGTTTTTCTTCCGATAAGAAGATTATATTTTCTCTTTAGATGTGTAACAATATCATCATCCAATCTGTTTCCACCAAAAGTAAGAAGATTAGAAAGTACAAGTCCTCCAAGAGAAATAACAGATATCTCTGTTGTATCTGCGCCAAGATCTACTACCATTACACCTGTAGGCTCTGTAATATCAATGCCCATACCAAGTGCATCTGCAAGAGGTTTCTCGCACAGAGATACGCTCTTTACCTTGATCTTTGATTTGTTTCTGGCAAACATATCGTTAAAGGCCTTTTTCTCAACCTCAGTTATATCCGTCGGAACAGCAAGAACAATATCAGATCCCTTTAAATGAGCCTTGACCTCATTTTCAAGTACATGTATGAGAAGTCCCTGCATATTATTAAAATCAGATATGACACCATTACTTATTGGAAATGATACTCCGATATTTTCCGGTGCCTTTTCATACATTGAATAAGCATCATCTCCGTATGCATATATTTTGTCTTTGTCATACAATGCAATTGTATTTTTTACATTTGTAACAGCTTGTGCTGCTTTGCTGTAAATCTTTAAATTGCATGTTCCTAAATCTATGCCGTACCCATTAGACATTAAAGTTTCCCTCCTATTAATTACATGCTTTATCGTTATAAAAGCTGTAAAAACTGTTGTCTCCTATAATGATATGGTCACTAAGGGGAATATTCATTATATTTCCACACTCTTTTATTCTCTTTGTAACTTCTATGTCTGCTTTACTCGGAGTCGGATCTCCACTTGGATGATTATGTATCAATACCATGTATGCTGCTTTTAATGAAACAGCTTCTCTGAAAATAACATCCGGGCACACTGGGGCGATATTCCTACTACCTACAGCTATAGTCCTATATCCTATAAGCCCTGATTTTACATCAAAAAAAACAGCAACAAGATTTTCTCTATCAAGAGATCGCATAGTTTCCATAAAATACCATGCAATACTTTCGGGATTCGAAAGTACAATTTTTTCATTTCTCTTATTTCTACTTAATCTCTCAGTTATCTCAGCTATTGCCTTGAGCTGTAAAGCTTTGATCTCACCTATTCCAGGAAAGTTAAGAAATTCATCATAAGATAAATCCACTAAATTTCTAAGATTTCCGGCCCTGAAACATAATATCCTGTCTGAAATATCTAATGCAGATGATTCTTGGGTTCCAGACCGAATAAAAATAGATAAAAGCTCCTTGTCGCTAAGTGCTTGCATGCCAAAACGAACAGCTTTTTCGTATGGCCTGTCAGAAGCAGATAAATCCTTGATTGCAATATTCTCTTTGTTCATATAAAACCTGTCAATTAATTGGGACAGGACTATCAGACAATAAAATATTTTAGCATAATGAATTTACATTCACAAGGTTGGCATCACAAAGTTTTTGAAGGGATGATAGTATTCCAAGTTTTGCATGTGGCCATGTAAGACCTCCCTGGAAATAAACTGAGTATGGTTCTCTAAGTGGTCCATCACATGAAAGCTCAATGGATGAGCCTTGGACAAATGATCCTGCAGCCATGATCACCTTGGAATCATATCCCGGCATATCCCAAGGAATCGGTGTTACATAAGAATCCACAGGAGATGCTTTTTGGATTCCTTCTGCAAATGCCTGTAGTTTTTTTGGATCACGAAGTTCAACAGCCTGAATAATATCATGTCTTGATTCCGTTGCATTTGGAATACACTTAAATCCAAGTTTTTCATATATATTAGCTGCAAAAATTGCTCCTTTTAATGCTGAAGCTGTTACTGTTGGTGCCATAAAGAATCCCTGATAAAAGGATCTAAGGATCCCAAGCGATGCTCCGACTTCCTTTCCGAGACCAGGACTCGTCAACCTATAGGAAGCATTCTCTACACATTCTTTTGTTCCCGCTATATATCCACCGATAGGAGCTAGTCCACCACCCGGATTTTTTATCAAAGAACCAACAATCATATCTGCACCAACTTCTGATGGTTCAAATGTTTCAACAAATTCTCCATAGCAGTTATCGATCATTATGGTAACTTCAGGCTTTATACCTTTTATATATGATATTAGCTCACCTATCTGTTTTACTGAAAAGGTAGGTCTAGAGGCATAACCTTTTGATCTCTGTATTGTTACAAGCTTCGTGTTTTTATTGATTGCTTTTTTTATTCCCTCATAATCAAAAGAATAGTCAGGAAGTAGATCGACCTCTCGGTAAGATATTCCATATTCCTTTAATGAACCTCTTGACTCTCTTATCCCTATTACTTCTTCTAAAGTGTCATATGGTCTCCCTACCGGTGACAAGAGCTCGTCACCAGGTCGTAGATTTGACATCATGGCAAGTGCTAAAGCGTGAGTTCCACAAGTGATCTGGGGACGCACCAGCGCATCTTCTGTTTTAAATGTATTAGAATAAACCTTTTCGAGTTTTTCTCTTCCAATATCATCATATCCATATCCACTGGATGCATTAAAACATTCGGCATCTACATTAGCTTCTTGCATTGCTCGAATTACCTTTAGCTGGTTGTATTCTGCATTCTTATCTATAGCCTTGAATCGTGCTTCAAGATCATTTAATATTTTTTCTCCAAAATCATAAACTTCTTTTTGAATACCAAAATCATTATAAATTTCCAAAACCCTATTCCTCCAAATATTTTTTACTTATATAATCTGCAATTTCTTCGTTGTCCTTAAAATCCTGACGATCGATCCAGATCACATTTTTCTCACGTTTAAACCATGTCAACTGTCTCTTGGCATATCTTCTTGAATCTCTTTTAATGATTTCAACTGCATGTTCTAATGTGTCTTCTCCTTTTACAACAGGAATAAGCTGACTATAACCAATACCATGCATTGCAGTTGATTCTTGACTTATACAGTTTTTATATAAATTCAAAACCTCATTTAAGAGACCATCTTCTATCATTTTATCCACACGGCTGTCTATTCTGTCGTAAAGAGTCTGCCTATCATCGGTGATGACAAAAAAATAAGAATCAAAGATTTCTTCTTTGTTTTTTTCTTCATCATTTTTTTCTGATATAGGTTTTCCTGTACAGTGATAATATTCCAGGGCTCTTATGACTCTTTTAGTATTGTTTTTATGTATGATCTCAGCCGAGGCGGGATCTATGTCTTTTAATTTTTCATATAATCTGTCTTCTGCTTTTTCACCTTCTTCAGAAATCATTTTATATAGACTTTCCGAATAAGCCTCATCAGTTTCACCCTCAGAAAAATCTATATTATATAAAACTGCCTGAATATAAAAACCTGTACCGCCCACCATTATAGGCACTTTGTTTCTGCATAGTACATCCACGATTTCTGTATCTGAAAGATTTTTAAAAATAGAAACATTAAAATTTTCAGAAGGATCCAAAACATCGATCAGATGATGCGGTATTCCTTGCATTTCTTCAATTGTTGCTTTGGCTGTTCCGATATTCATACCTTTATATACCTGCATGGAATCGGCGGAGATTATCTCTCCGCCGAGTTTTTTTGCAACTTTTACAGATATATCGGTTTTTCCAACAGCTGTAGGTCCAGCTATTATAATTAATTTTGGCTTGTTTGCCATTATACGATCCTCTTAAACATTTTATCCAGATCATTTCTATCAAAAGAAATCATAGTCGGCCTTCCATGAGGGCAATGATATGGATTATCCAGCGTTAATAATTCAGATATCAGTTCTTCAATTTCTCCTCTAGACACTTTTTGATTACCCTTAATCGAAGCTTTACACGCCATTGTTGCGAGTCTCTCTCTTACAAGTCTTGTATCTGAAAGTTTCTTCCATTTTCCAGCTTCTTCAATTATGTCTAAGAACAGTTGCTTTTTATCAACAGATCCCATTTCATAAGGGACTTCAGTAAGGGCAAAATCGTTTCCACCAAAAGATGAAAGTTTAAATCCTAGTGCTTCAAAGTCATCGATATGTTGATTAAAATTAGCCTGTTCTTCTTCATTAAGTGAAATAATGATAGGTGGGCTAAGTATTTGTGATACGACAGATTGATTATGAACTTTTTCTACTAATCTCTCATAATTAACCTTTTCATGCGCTGCATGCTGATCAATAATAAACATCTTGCCCTTATACTCGATTATCCAGTATGTGTCAAAGACCTGTCCAATTATATTAAAATATGGTCTGCTTTCATCTGTCAAAAAGCTTCTTTGCTCATATTTGACAGGAATATCATCATGTAATTCAGGTAATAAAGCCGTCTCATCTATTTTCTTGTATTCAAAAGGCTCAAATCCATAAAATGCAGGCTTTTGAACACTGGAATTATATACGCTTACATTAGTTTCTGCAACATAAGACTTCTCTGGTTCTGAAAAGTCCACTACATAATCATCATTTTCTTCAAGAAAATCAATATCCATATCTTCAATGTTATTTGTTTTGACGATATCGTTAATCGGAACTACATCAATGTCTTCTCGGAGTGTCAACCTATCATGAACAGATTCTCTTAATTCATCACAGATATCATTTTTTCTTTCGAATCTGACTTCTTCTTTTTTGGGGTGAAAATTTACATCTACAGCACCATCCGGAAAATCAAGAAATAAAATAAAAAATGGATACTGATGCTGCATCAAAAAGCCTGCATAACCTTCCTCCACAGCTTTTGAAAGTGCCTTATCATGTATATATCTTTTGTTAACAAAAAATGTTTCGTATTTTCTGTTACCTCGATTTATTACAGACTTACCTATATACCCGGATATCTTAACGCTTTCATTGCCGGCTTCAATTGGTAATATGTTTTTTACTATTTCATTTCCAAGTATTTTATATACTGTATCCTTCAGGCTTCCATTTCCAGGTGTAAGTATCTTCTCACTTCCATTGTTTATATATCTAAATGAAATATCCGGATGCGAAAAAGCAATATGTTCAACAATATTTTGAATTTGGTTTCCCTCAGATGTTGAAGTCAAAAGAAATTTTTTCCTGACAGGCGTATTATAAAAAATATCAGTAATAATAAATGTGGTACCATCAGGCGTACCGCAATCTTCAAATTCTTTTTCCTGTCCACCTTCAATATATACAGTTGTTCCAAGTGGATCATTGATCGATTTTGTCAAAAGACGAACCTTAGATACAGCAGCAATACTAGCAAGTGCTTCACCTCTGAATCCAAGTGTATGAACATAATAAAGATCATCTGCATTTTTGATTTTACTAGTAGAGTGTCTCAAAAACGCATTTCTGATCTGATTTTTGCTTATTCCGCATCCATCATCAGTGACACGGATATATGAAATTCCACCTTCTTTGATCTCAACCGATATGCTCGAAGCTCCGGAATCTATTGAATTTTCAACAAGTTCCTTTACTATTGAAGCCGGTTGTTCAATTACCTCTCCGGCCGATATCTTGCCAATCGTTTCTTCATCAAGAAGTTTTATTTCAAGCTCTACCATCTATTCTTAACCTTCTTTTGGATGGAATCCAGCTCATTTATGGCTTCGATTGGAGTCATGGCGCTCAGATCCATACTTATAATTTCATTAATAATATCATTATCACTTAGAGCACCGAGAAATGACAGCTGGTTGGAATCATCAATATTGCTTCGGGCTGCTTTTTTCTTTTCGCTGGCTTTCATCACATCGCCAACGGCTTCAATTGACTGGGTGACAGTGGAAAGATCATTTTTCAGTATCTCTTGAAGCAGGTCTTCAGCTCTATCTATTACTTCTCTTGGAAGACCAGCAATCTTGGCCACCTCTATACCGTAACTTCTATCTGCCCCACCACAAACAATCTTTCTAAGAAATACAATTCCGTCAGGATTTTCTTTTACTGCACTGCAGTAATTATGAACTCCTGATAATTTACCTTCAAGCTCTGTCAGTTCATGATAATGTGTAGCAAATAGCGTCTTGGCGCCAATGATTTTGGGGTCACTTACATATTCTACAACAGCCCAGGCTATTGAAAGACCATCAAAAGTACTGGTTCCTCTGCCTATTTCATCGAGTATCAAAAGAGAATTTTTAGTGGCATTCTTTAGAATATTGGCCACTTCATTCATCTCGACCATAAATGTACTCTGTCCGCTTGACAGATCATCTGATGCTCCAACTCTTGTAAATATTCTGTCTACGATACTTATATCAGCACTTTCAGCAGGCACAAATGACCCGATCTGAGCCATAAGCGTAATGAGAGCAACCTGTCTCATATATGTAGATTTTCCTGCCATATTAGGCCCGGTTATAATGGCAACACGATTTTCCTTGGTATCAAGTTCTGTGTCATTATCTACAAAAAGAGAATCCTTCATCATTTTCTCGACAACAGGATGACGCCCTTTTTTTATAACCAGTTTGCCTCTCTCATTAATTTTTGGTCTTTTAAAACTGCCTCTTTCTGCAGCAACTGAAATAGAAATAAGTGCATCGATTTTAGCTATTGAACGAGCGGTTTTCTGTATTCGCTGAACGTTTTCTGTAATCTTATCTAGGATATGATTATATATAGAATTTTCAAGTGAATATAGTCTATCTTCTGCCCCTAGGATTTTATTTTCCATTTCCTTGAGTTCAGGTGTAAAAAATCTCTCAGCATTTGTGAGCGTTTGTTTTCGAATATATCTATCAGGCACTTGGTCAAGATTTGAATTGGTTATTTCAATATAATATCCAAATACCTTGTTATACCTTACCCTTAAATTTTTAATTCCTGTTTTTTCTTTTTCCCCTGCTTCTAGTTCTGCAATCCATGTTTTGCCATTGGTCTGAGCTAATCTAAGCTCATCAACCGTAGCGTCAAATCCTGTTTTGATAATATTGCCATCATGGACTGATACAGGTGGTTCATCATTAATTGACTTTGTAAGAATACTGCAGATGTCACTAAGTGAATCAATATCGTTATTGATCTCATTTATTAATTTTGAATCAAATCCGGAAAGAACCTGTTTGATCGGTGGCAGAGAATTTAAAGAACCTCTAAGAGACACAAGATCTCTGGGATTTGCTGTTTTATAAGAAACTCTTGTTACCAATCTCTCTAGATCATAAACCGGATTCAGATATTCTCGTAATTCTTCTCTATCAACTACATGCTTTAAGAATTCATCGACACAGTCTAATCTTTTTTCAATATCTTTTTTTGATTTAAGAGGTTCCTCTATCATCTGACGAAGGAATCTTGCACCCATTGCTGTTTTGGTATGATCAAGTACCCATAAAAGTGAGCCACGTTTTTCCTTATCTCTTAGTGTCTCTGTCAATTCAAGATTTCTTCTAGTAGCACTGTCTAGTTCCATAAATGTACTGTCATGAACTATTTTGATAGAAGAAATGTTTATCAGATCATTTTTTTGTGTTTCGAATAAATACTTAAGAATAGCTCCACAGGATAATATTCCTGTCGGGAAATCATTGATATCCGTACCACTAATGACCTCTCTCGGAAATTTGTCACTAATAAGCTTTATAGCCTCAGAATCATCAAAATAACCTGAATTAAGAACAGATACAGCTGTATTATCCTTATTCTTTATTATTTCTATATCGACTCCTGAGAGCACAAATGCATCGTTACAAATAATCTCAGATGGCTGTGACTTATTATACTGGTCATAAAATCCGCTTATACCCTTAGCTTCAGTAAGCATGAATTCACCTGTAGAGATGTCACATAGTGATATGCCGAAAACATCCTCTACAACACAAACACTCATCAAATAATTATTCATTGATTCATCAAGTGAATAATTATCCAAATTTGTTCCAGGTGTTACTACCCTGATAACTCCTCTTTTTACAATTCCTGTTGCAGTCTTTGGGTCTTCTAGCTGCTCACATATTGCTACCTTATAACCTCTTTTAACCAGCCTGTTTATATAAGTATCCGCTGCATGAAAAGGTATTCCGCACATAGGGGCGCGTTCCTCTGTTCCACAGCTTTTTCCGGTAAGCGTAAGCTCTAATTCTTTTGATACGACCTTGGCATCATCAAAAAACATTTCATAAAAATCCCCAAGTCGATAAAATAAAATACAATCTCTGTATTCGGTTTTAACACTTAGATAGTGCTGCATCATCGGTGTATATACTGAAATATCGTTTATTCCGTATACTGTCTCATTCATCTTGTAAAATTTATCACTTTCTCTGCTATTTTAAGACCATCCATTGCTGCGGACATTATCCCACCTGCATATCCAGCGCCTTCTCCACAAGGAAATAATCCACTTACAGAAGAAGTTCCATTATCATTTCTTGTTATTCTGACAGGCGATGAAGTTCTGCTCTCAATACCTGAAAGTATTGTATCACCAGATGCAAATCCAGGTATTTTTCTATCAAAAGATTGCATCCCTTCTATAAATGAATTATTGATCTCCTCCGAAAAAATGTGTCGTAGATTTTGGAATGATGTCTCCCCCTTGGTACAAGAAGAATATGAGCCATAACCTGATGAAACAACATCATTTTTAAAATCAGAATAAAGCTGCTGTGGAATCGTACCTGATCCGATTTCAAATGCTTTTTTCTCTATTTCAAGCTGATATTTTAATGCTGACATAGGATCATCTATATTAAATTCTTTTTCACCTACAGTAACAACTATCGCACTATTTGAGTTATCTCCATTTCTTCCACTATAACTCATTCCATTTACGACCATAGCATTATCTTCACTTGATGAATTGACAACATATCCACCAGGACAAGTACAAAAAGAGTATACTCCTCGATTATTGGAGAGATTGGCTGTTAGCTTATATGAAGCTGCCGGAAGAAAATCTTTTTCGACTCCGTACTGTGAATAATCAATAAATTTCCTTGTATGTTCAACCCTGAATCCAACAGCAAAGTTCTTGGCGGTCATAGGGATACTGTGCTTATATAAAGTATGTATCGTATCTCTTGCACTGTGTCCTATTGATAAAATAACATCCTGACAATCAATAGTTTTTGAACCATTGATAATTAGACTTGTCAATTTATTATCTTCTATTACAAAATCTGTAACGCATGAATTAAATAAAAACTCTCCGCCATTATCTTCTATTTTTTTTCTGATATTTATAATTACATTTTTTAAAATGTCTGTACCAACATGTGGTTTAGCATCATACAAAATACTGACAGGAGCTCCACATTCTACGAAATTCTTCAGTACATAATCATTTCTTCCTGTTTTATCGTTGACTTGAGTATTAAGCTTACCATCTGAAAATGTTCCGGCTCCACCTTCGCCAAATGAAACATTAGACTCTGTATCAAGGATATTTTCATCCCAAAATCTATCAATGTCCTTTGAACGTTCTTCTACTTTTTTTCCTCTTTCTAAGATAAGTGGTGAAAATCCTTTTTCGGAAAGAAGAAGTGCAGCAAATAAACCGGCAGGGCCGGCTCCAATAATTATTGGTCTTTTAGACGGGCGATATCCATCACCGCTGATTATAAATGAAGCTGGAGTGTATTCAAATATTTTGTGCTTTCCTACTCTTTTTAAAAGCTTTTCTTCCTTCTTATTATCCTTTAAAGATATAGAAACAGAATATATAATCTTAATATCCGGTTTTTTTCTGGCATCATATGATTTTCTAAGTATTTTTAACTCGTCAATATCAGCCTCTTTTATATTTAGGATCCTAGTAACCCTTGACCGTAAATTTTTATCACTGTTCTCTGAAGCATCCATTTTAATTTGATTTATCTGTAACATAATTTTTTATTATCCCCTCACAAGCTATAAGTGATGTAGAAAATGCAAAATAAAGATTATATCCTCCGCATATTCCATCACAATCAATCATTTCTCCAGTGGTATATAAACCACTTATTTTCTTTACTTCCATTGTTCCAAATTCAAGTTCCGAAACATCTATCCCACCTGATATTGTCTGTGCTTTATCGAATTTCTTGGATTCAACGATTTCAAATCTATCCTTTTTTAATTTATCAGAAATTCGAATTTGCAAACTGTTATCAATTTTATTAGTATCAGTATCTGATGAAATCGACAACTCCGCTAATACATAATTTATTAATTTATCCGGTATCAAACTATTAAGCGCTTCTTGTACTGATAGTGAATATTTTTTGCAAGAAAATCTTCGCTTAAGGTTATCTGCCAGTTCATCATAATCCATATTGGGAAGGTGGTCTATAAAAAGCTCTGCTTTTTCACCTCTATCAATCATCCTTACGATTATTCTGCTTATCTGAAATATAGCTATACCTGATAATCCATCTTCCGTATATTGGATCTCACCAGTTTCTGTAATTACATTATTTTTATTATCCAAAAGTGCTATCCGGCCAATATGTCTAAGTCCCTTTAACATAGATATATTTCTATTATTGCATATAAGAGGAACTAGTGCGGGAAGAGGTCTAGCGACCTTAAGACCAAGTTTTTCCAATATCTTAATACCGCTTCCATCACTTCCTGTTTTTGGATATGATGCACCTCCACATGATAAAATGAGTTTTCTGGATAAGCAGATAACTGGTCTCTCAGATGCCTTACTGTTTTTATCCCCTAGAATTGTAAATATACCATCATTCTTTTGTACTTCACGAACTTTTGTCTTGTTGATAATTGTTATGTCTGATTTTGTAATAGGAATTGATAATGCATTTATGACACTTTGCGATGAAACATCTGCAGGATAATAGTATCCATCTATATTAACCGTATCCAACAGAATATTTTTAAATTCACTAAAAAGTCTTTCATTTGGAACAGTGCTTATAACAGAACTAATAAAGGAATCATCCTTGCAATAAAAGCATGATGATTCCATTTTTTCATTTGTTAAATTACATCTTCCATTACCGGTCAACCTTAATTTCTTGCCAAATACATCATTTCCCTCTACAAGAACCACGGACATTCCACGATCAGCAAGATATTGCGCAGCAAAGAGCCCTGAGGCTCCTGCTCCGACTATACAAATATCATATATCATAATAAAATCACCTGTTTCTTTTATAGAAGATGAAGTTTATATGCAAATTTTACTAGCATTTCTCCCTTAGGAAAACGTCTCATTTCACTTTCAGTTATTCCATGAATCTTAACAATTGAAAAGAAATAAGTAAAAATACCAACAAGTATTGCAAATAAAGTACTTATTGAATTAGAGTGAGTTGCAATGTTCATAAGCTGATATCCAAGATATACAAAAATTCCCATAATTATCGAAGCAATGAGAGGAAGAACATATGTCTTAAAAATATCCTGCTTGATCTTGCTATATCTGTTTAATGCCATTCTGTTTAGGATACACATCATAAAACCGTAGAAAACAAGAGATATTAACACACCATAGATATTCAGATGCAATACTTCCAATGTAAAGATCAAAAATACAGCATATAAAACTAAGGCTAAAAGTGCATTTTTAACCGGTTCACTCATCTTGTTTATTCCCTGTAACAGTCCATTTGTAAGCGTCGATATACAGAAAAAAGGAATTGACAATGCTCCAAACATCAGCATATAAGCAGATACATTATCAGGATCATGAAATAATAGTTTAAGAATAGGATTGGCAAGTACGATCATTCCAACAGTACAAGGTAAGGCTATAATCGATATAAATCTCGTAGCGGATGTGATCTGATGTTCAACCTCTGCCTTATCATTCTTGTTAAAAGATGCTGTTATTGCCGGTACGCTTGATGCTGCCATAGCAGATGCAATTGAAATAGGTATGTTTTTTAATACTGATACTTCTCCGGTATAGACTCCCCACCATGTGGAAATCTGACTTTCTGAATATGTCTGAAGTGTGGCAATATTTTTAAATATATATGTTTCTAAAATGGAAACTGAATTATAAACGGCTGTACTGAGTATAACTGGAATAATCGTAAGAATAAGTGCCATAAAAATGCTTCTATATGATTCAACCGATACATTTCTTTGCTTTTTAAGTTTTCTTTTAAACACTTTTCTATATAAAGAGTGAATAAAAATCATAAAAATAAGAGCTGCCAGTGAACCTGCAAATGTACCTAAAGTTCCACCACTGGCACCATAAGCTGCTGCATATTTATCCTTATTACCAAGTACAGCACCGACTCTGCTTCCGTAGCCAAAAAGAATATACGCTGCTACTACGCTGACAACTGCATTCATGATCTGCTCAATGATCTGAGAAATAGAGCTGGGGATCATTGTGTTCAGGCCTTGAAAAAAGCCTCTTAAAACTCCAACAATTGCCACCATCAAAATAACCGGAGCAAGGATCTTAAGTGCAGGAGTTGACATGGGAGTTTTTAACCAGCTTGTAAATACGCCAGCGCCAAAAAACACAATAACCATGCCGATACCACCGGTAATAATTGCAAATATCAGGGATCCTCTAAACACCCTTCTTGCATTTTCATATTCATGCTTCGCCATTCTTGCCGAAACCAGTTTTGATACAGCAAGTGGAATGCTGTAAGAAGAAAAAATAAGTACGATATTATAAACGGTATATGCCGTTCCATAATAATCATTGCCTGTTTTTCCAATAATGGATGTCAAAGGCACCCGGTAAATAAGTCCGATTATCCTACTGATCAGTGAAGCTACAGCAAAAATCGAGCCTTGAACCAATATGGTATTTCTCTTCTTGTTACTATCAGTCATTTTAAACCTTTTTACTCAGCTGTTGCAGAAATTGAGTTTCGATCTGCATATTGTTCTTCTATTAGTGATACCCAAGTACGTCCTGGATTAAGAATGATTTTCTTACCTGCAACATCAAAATATGTTGTCATTGCCTTTTCAGAATCTTTTTTCCATTTAATATCTATACATTTACCATTAGTTATGTACTTACCGACACCACTTCCTACAACCCCAAGGTTAAGTGTTCCCTTGTTCTCGTTGTATTTTGAAGAAGTAACATTTTCCAATATGATATTCTTAACAGTAATCTGTTTACCATCAACAGCATCTATCTGTTTAGCTCCAAATTCAAATCTGTTATATAATCCAGTCGTAGTATCATAGGTAAAATATGGAGCATTATTAAAGAAATATAATGATACCTTCTTGGCATCTGTTCCACCAGAGAGAAGATTCGGTTCTTTCTCCGTTGCAAACTGAAAATGTTGCTGCTTACTGCTATCATAAGTAGTGGCAAAATTCATTTTATCTGATCCGGCCTTTAATCCTGCGGCGCTTGTATAAGCATTATGCGGCGCTTTTTTGTCAGATGATCTATAAAAAACCTTGTTACCAACTCCACTTAATCCATTTAATTCGTCTACAATTCCTGAATCAAGTACAGCTTTTCCCTCGGCACTTTGTCCATAGTGGACATAAACCGCATCATATTCAGATGCAATAATTGGAAAATAAGGTCTACATGATCGTACATTACCGATTCTATCAAGTCCATCTGTACTTTCATATATTGCCATAAGACGAGTGATTCCGCCTTCTACAGGACATTCATATATAAGTGAGCTAGAATTGAGACCATACTGAGGAATTGCATCTTTTGTATTCTCAGTCATTATTGCATAAGGTCTTCTATCAGCTTCTGCTTTGCTCTCAGGCATACCTGTAAGCACACTTACTGTTTCTTTTGTATCTACTACTTTTTCTTTTGTAACCTTAGGCTCGTTCTTTGTAGTTTTATTAGAAGTATCATCCTTTTTAGTTCTGCTTGCAAATACGGCTGTTATAATAAGTACGATTGCTGTTATTGGAATAATTATAAACAGAGCTATCCTTATTTTTTTCATTTTTATTCCTCCAATGTTCTTGTAATATTAACAGATTCAAGTATCTCTTCCTGTTTTTTCTCCATAATCCGTCGCTCATTATCATCGATATGATCATAACCCATTAAATGTAACATACTATGTGCTATAAGAAAAGAATATTCTCTTCTTACACTGTGTCCGTATTCCTCAGCCTGTGCAAGTATTTTTTCCTTACAAAGGACGATATCTCCAAGCATTATTTCTCCGGAATCTGGGGAAATTGTATCATTGTCATCTCCTACTTCAGAGAAATCTCCTGGCGCCTTATAATTAAGCATTGGAAATGAAAGTACATCTGTAACTTTGTCTATTTTTCTAAAATTGTTGTTTAATTCCTTGATCGTATTTCCATCCACTATTGATATGCTGACTTCGCATTCATATGGAAATTTTTCATGATCAAGAGCACCATTAATTACAGTTTTTGCTGTTTCTTCAATGTCAAATCCAAAATCAGCATCTATATCGTTTGAAAACAAAATAGTCAAGTTTATATCCTCCTGCATATTAGTTGGTAAGATCCGTATTAACCAAAAAATCTCTGACCTTCAAGTATTGATTCATACTTAACCCTGAATTATCATATATACCCTTTTGAGATAATTCATTTAATGTCTGGTATATAACCATATTCTGATTCCATGAGTTATTCATAGAGTCCTCATTCATAAGTTCAATTCGAGTAATTACATTATCAACCATATGGATAATTGCTGATTCTCGAGTCGTGGGGCTTCGCATTATCCCGTTATATTCAAATACAATCTCTATAACTTCTCTTGGGAAACAATTATCTTCCATTATTTTGATGGCACGGCTGTTATCCTTATCATAGATTTTTCCAAGTCTGTAATATAAACCTCCTGCCATGGCTAATCTTGTATCACTGGAAATGATTCCAGCTGCCGATGCAGATAACTTCGATACACGAAGAGCATGCGTATATTCCATCTCCGAAAAATTCTTGATTTCTTGCCTAAACATAGCCGAATCACTTAATATAGCCCTAAACAATGCATCTTTTTCTCTTTCAAAAAAATGAACGAAAAGAGGATATATAAATAAGCCAAAAAGTACAAATCCAATTTCAGATATTATAGAAATAAGTAAATTTTCTTTTGAAACAAAATGATTGGTATTATAAAAATAAAACAACATATTAAAACATGCAGTAACACCAAGAAGAATGGATATGCAAAGTTCTTTTTTCCCTTCTCTATAATTTTCAAGCATTAATGCTGCAAAAAGGATTCCCATAGATGCTTCGCATATAAGATATATAATTACATATGAATCCGGCTGTGCTGTAATACAAAACAGCAATATATCGTAAAAAACAAATTCAAAAGCACAAATAAGACCCATTCCAGGTAAGATCAGAAACGCTATAAGCATAAAAATGGGTAAGAATTCAGGCACATATGGATAAATCTGATTAATTATCCATTGAATCAGAATAATAATAAACAAACGTATATAGGATGTGCTCTCAAAAATTATAATCCCTTTTTTTCTTTCAGACATAATTGTATAAATAAATAGCGACAGCATAATAAGACCTGTTGACGAAACAAATAAAATCTGATCCATCATAAGTTCATTAGGTCCAATATAAAACCACACAAACATGACAGATATAACTGATATGATTAAAATCATAAATATTCTTCTAAGAGAAGGATTATTGCTTCCTGCTGTTGTGGCTCTTTGATTCTTTTCTATTTGTCTTTTTCTTTTGACTTGTCTCATAATCTTCGTATGCTTGAACTATTCTCTGTACAAGAAGATGTCTCACAACATCTTTTCCTGTTAATTCTATAAAAGAAATTCCCTTTACTTTTCTTAATATCTTTTCCGCCATATCAAGGCCTGAAACTGCATCAGTAGGAAGATCCTTTTGGGTTCTGTCACCGGTAATCACTACTTTTGAGCCAAAACCGATTCTGGTAAGAAACATCTTCATTTGTGCTGGTGTGGTATTTTGTGCTTCATCTAGTATTATAAAAGCATTCTCCAGTGTTCGGCCTCTCATATAAGCCAGTGGAGCAACTTCTATTCGTTCTCTTTCCATATTTCTCTGGAAGTTTTCAGGTCCCATTATATTATAAAGCGCATCATACAATGGTCTTAAATATGGATCTATTTTACTTTGAAGATCCCCAGGCAAAAAACCTAATTTCTCCCCAGCCTCAATTGCAGGCCTTGTTAAAATTATTTTTTGAACTTCTTCTTTTTGAAATGAGTCAACAGCCATTGCCATTGCAAGATAAGTTTTTCCGGTTCCGGCAGGCCCTGATCCAAACACGATCATTTCATCTCTAATAGAATCAACATAATTTTTTTGACCAATAGTTTTAGGCTTTATAGGCTTGCCTAAATAAGTCCTGCAAATAATATAATCATCAATACTTAATAGCTTGTGTTGTTCCAATTCATTTGCATTAATAGATAAAGCGTATTGAACATTCTGCTCTGTTATTTCATTACCACGAATGCTTAATTTTAAGAGTTCATCAATTACTTTTTCGGCTACAGTTGCGTTATTATCACTTCCGGATATTTTTATAGAATCCCCTCGTTGAGTTATTACAACATTTAGTCTCTCTTCAATTATTTTTACGTTTTTATCGAGCTGTCCAAAAACATTCCCTACATGCGTAAGTGGAATGTCGAGCTGAATTTCATTATCCATATGTTACTCTTTCTTATTATTGATTAAATATATAATTTTTTCTAACTATATTAGAAGAAAGATCATGCTTATCAATAACAATAACAGACAAAACATTATTACCAGGAAGCATGTCTATAGGTCCGGTATACTCAGCAGAATTAACATTCGGATCAGACCCATCCCATGTGTAGAATATCCGACATCCACCATCTGAAGAGATTGTGATCGTTTCAGGTTTTACAAATGATCCGCTTTCCGGAGATACTATTGGATCTCCCGGCTTTTTATAACTGATTTTATAATTTTCTTTTGCTTCAACTCCAGCTTTACCATCGGTATTGACACAAACTGCTTCTACAACAGTTTCTCCCTCTGACAAGATTATAGGCTCAGAATATTTGGTCCCTTGACTTTTTCCTGGATCTTTTCCATCTAGAGTATAGTATATATCATAAGATCCTGATGCATTTAGTGTAAGCTCAATATCGTCATCATATTTTCCACCTGATTTGGAAAAAATAACTTTACCCGTAACAATATCCTTAAAAAGAGCTTGTATCTTTGAATTGCTACTATTTTCCTTTAGTGTTGATATTGCATCAAAGTTTTTTCCCTGCTCATAAATGTTAATTAAGAGTTTATATGCATCTTTATAAGTAGGATCTGAATCAATTGCCTTATATAAAAGTTTCTCGGTCTTTGATTTATTATTTAGCTTATACTGCATCTCACCCGCATCAGTGTACGCCTTGGCAGAATCATATTTTTGTGCTGCCTTTAAATACTTATAATATGCAGCTGAATAATTATCTTTTTTCTCAAGTGAGTATCCGCTACTCATCAAGTAAGAAAATGAATTAAAATAGCTAAAAAGCAAAAACCCACCAAGAAGTACACAAAATATAAAAATTAACACAATACATACTATCTTATTTCGGTTCTTCTTACTTTTTTTATTCTTTTTTTTGTCATTGTTTATTTCATTGACATTTTTCTTTTCAGATTTATCCTCATCCTCAGCAATCATTGATGAGAGAATATCTTCTTCAAAAAGATTATAATCCGGAACGATTCTAATCTCGGCGCCACAACTCGGGCAAAAGAGATCCCCCTCCGGAATATCAAATCCACATTTAGGGCATTTCATTTAAGCCTGCTTTCTGTATTTCATAAGCTTTAAGACAATTTTTCATAAGCATCGCAATAGTCATTGGACCAACTCCACCCGGTACCGGAGTTATGTACGAGGCCTTATCAAAAATATCATCATAATCGCAGTCTCCATATAACTTACCATCGGATTCTCTATTCATCCCAGCATCTACTATTACAACATCAGGTTTAACCATATCATTTGTAACTACATGCCTTTTACCGACTGCAGAAATAATAATATCCGCATTTAATGTAATATCCTTAATATTTTTAGTATGTGTATGGCATATCGTCACAGTACCATTTTCATTTAAAAGAAGATTAAAAACCGGCTTACCTACGATATCGCTTCTTCCAATGACAACGCAGTTTTTCCCATCTATTACGATGTTATATCTCCTAAGGAGCTCTATTATCCCTGCAGGAGTACATGGCGTAAAAACCGGCTTATTAGTAGATAATCTTCCAATATTGATAGGATGAAATCCATCTACATCCTTGTATGGAGAAATTCTATTAATAACTTTTTCCTTATGTATGTGCTTAGGAAGTGGAAGCTGAACAAGGATTCCGTTTATGTTTGTATCGTTATTCAACTGATCTATTTTTTCTAAAAGCTGATCTTCATTTATATCTGATGGTAGTTCGATATTAATTGAATTAATTCCTGTATAATCACAAGCTTTCTTTTTGTTTCTAACATAGATCTTTGAAGCAGGATCATCTCCAACAATTATTACAGCTAAAGAAACAGATTCACCTGCTTCTGTTATTTTTTCTACTGCTTCTCTGACCTCATTTTTTATCTCTGATGAAATCTTCTTTCCATCCAGTATTTCTGTCATAAATTACTCCCTGACTTCTGTAATGACGGAGGTACTTAATTTAAAAAAGCCCGATTATTTTTCCATCATCTGTTATATCAATATTATAAGCCGCCGGTTTCTTTGGAAGACCAGGCATTGTCATAACATTTCCTGTCAATACTACTATAAATCCTGCACCACTTGAAGCATATACATCTCTTACATTAAGTGTAAATCCTTCAGGTCTTCCGAGTTTTTTCGGATCATCCGAAAGTGAATACTGTGTCTTTGCAATACATACTGGGGTATTATCAAGTCCCATCTCTGTGAGATGTGTAATCTCCTTTAGGGCTGAAGCAGAATATGATACTTCTCCTGCACCATATATCTTTTTTGCAATAGTTTCTATTTTATCCTTGATAGGAATGTCCAAAGGGTAAATAGGTGCAAATTGATTTGTATTTGAATCTATGGCTTTTAAAACCTCTTCAGCCAGCTCTATTCCACCTTCGCTGCCTTTTTCCCATACTTCGCTCATTGCGAATCTACAGCCTCTATTCTCACAAAATTCTCTTACAAGATTAATCTCTTCGTCTGTATCAGAAATAAAACGATTAAGTGTTACAACGATTGGAATGTTGTAACTCTGAAGATTCTCAATATGCTTCTCAAGATTTACAATTCCTTTTTTCAAAGCATCAGTATTAGGTTTAGTAAGTTCATCCTTAGCGATACCACCATTGTACTTTAATGATCTAACTGTGGCAACAAGCACCGCGGCATCGGGAACCAGACCAGCCATTCTACATTTGATATCTAAGAACTTCTCTGCTCCAAGATCAGCACCAAATCCTGCCTCTGTAACGCAAATATCTCCAAGAGAAAGAGCTGCCTTAGTAGCTCGAACAGAATTGCATCCGTGAGCTATATTGGCAAAAGGACCACCATGGACAATAGCCGGATTATGCTCGAGTGTTTGTATAACATTTGGTTTAATTGCATCCTTTAGAAGAACAGCCATTGAACCTACTGCATTCAGATCCTTCGCAGTTACAGGATCACCATTAAAATCATATGCAACAATAATTTTACTTAATCTGTTTTTTAAATCTGACAGATCTTCAGCCAAACATAAAATTGCCATTATTTCAGATGCTACCGTAATAATAAAATGATCTTCACGAACCATCCCATCTGCCTTGGCGCCAAGCCCAATAACTATATTTCTAAGGGCTCTGTCGTTCATATCTTCACATCTCTTCCAGACTACTCTTCTAGGATCAATGCCAAGTTCGTTACCCTGCTGGATATGATTATCCAAAAGTGCTGCCAAAAGATTATTAGCCGACGTTATTGCATGAAAATCACCAGTAAAATGAAGATTTAACTCATCCATTGGAACCACCTGCGCATATCCACCACCTGCAGCTCCACCCTTGATACCAAAACATGGTCCAAGAGATGGTTCTCTTAATGCAAGAACAGATTTCTTACCTATTTTGCAAAGCGCATCGCTTAGACCTATGCTTGTTGTTGTTTTTCCCTCTCCGGCAGGAGTAGGGTTAACAGCCGTAACAAGAACGAGCCTACCTCTTTTTTTTGATTTAAGAGTTTTTAGATATTCTTCTGACAATTTTGCCTTGTATTTGCCATAAGCTTCAAGACTATCTAAGCCTATGCCTAGCTTTTCTTCGCATACCTTAGTAATAGGTTGCATCACATTTTCCTGAGCAATTTCAATATCTGTTTTCATTAATTTGAACCTCCCTCATTTTCCCACATCTGTTCAAATTCCTGTATTGTAACCAATATTTTTCTAGGCTTGGTTCCTTCTTCAGGACCAACAACTCCAAATTCCTCTAGCTGATCGACAATTCTTGCTGCTCTGTTAAATCCAATCTTAAAATTTCTCTGAAGCATTCCTATAGAGCCCTTATCTTTGTCAATTACAAGTCTAGCGGCATCTGCAAAGAAATCATCTCTTTCTTTATCAAATCCACCTTCGTCTCCTCCAATAGAAACATACCCTTCTTCAGATGAAGAAACTGAACTTTTCTCGACATCTTCCTGGATTCTCATTAGTTCCTCTGAATCCTCAACTGATGGTGTGTTATTGCTTCTTAAAAATGATGTTACTTTTTGAACTTCATCATCATCGACGTATGCTCCTTGAAGTCTTATTGGCTTACTGATTTCCTGCGGATAATAAAGCATATCACCATGACCTAACAATCGCTCGGCTCCAACCATATCAATAATTGTTCTAGAATCTACACCACTTGTAACCGAAAGTGCAATTCTTGATGGCATATTTGCCTTTATAAGTCCTGTGATGACATTAACCGATGGTCTCTGAGTTGCAATAATTATATGAATACCTGCAGCTCTTGCCAGCTGGGCCAATCTACAAATAGCTTCTTCAACTTCCTTGGATGCAACCATCATAAGATCTGCAAGCTCGTCAACAATCACAACAAGTTGCGGCATTTTTTTGGCAGCTATCTCAATATCCTGTCCGTTATTTGTTATCTTAAGCCTTCCATCGATGATCTTGGAATTATAACCATCAATATCTCTAACATGACAATCGGCAAATTTCTTATAACGATCCATCATTTCCTTGACAGCCCATTGAAGCGCACCTGAAGCCTTCTTGGGATCTGTAACAACCGGAATAAGAAGATGTGGTATCCCATTGTATACACTTAGTTCTACAACCTTAGGATCAATCATAATAAACTTGACTTCATCAGGTGTTGCCTTATACAAAATACTCATAATAATGGTATTGATACAAACTGATTTTCCTGATCCGGTTGCACCTGCTATAAGCAAATGTGGCATCTTGGCAATATCAGATATGATAACATTGCCTGCAATATCGAGTCCGAGTCCAAATGCAATCTTAGATTTAGATGCCTTAAATTCTTTTGAATCCACCAATCCTCTCAGACCAACAGATTCTCTTTTTTTGTTAGGTACTTCAATACCAATAGCATTTTTACCAGGTATTGGAGCCTCAATCCTAATATCTGTTGCGGCAAGATTCATCTTGATATCATCTTGAAGATTAAGGACCTTGGCAACTTTTACACCCATCTCCGGTAATAGCTCATACCTCGTAACTGATGGGCCATGACTGAATCCTGTTACTCTGGCATTGATTCCAAAATTTTTCAGAATAAGTTCAAGCTTATCTGCAGTTTTTTGCATATCGCTCTGTCCGGAAGAACTATTATTACTAGTTAAGTTTTTTAATAGATCAATACTTGGAAATATATAAGGTCTATTTTCATTATCTGATGCGTTTGTTGTAATCTCTGGCTTCTTAATGTCGGCTAGATGATTATGATCTGAATTACTATTATTAAACTTGTTGATTGAACTTTCTGTCGATACATCCCGCATATTCTGTAATGGAATAGAATCAGGCTGTTTTTTATGTGACATATCATTGGAAATATTCACACTTTCGGCGCTTGACGTATCATCAGAAATGACATGAGACTCAGGCAAAACCGTATCTACATCAGAATTGGCACTAGATGTAATATTGTCTAATACATCAAGAATCGATTCAGATGTTTTGTCTGAATGAACCGTAACATTATTAACTTTAACTTCATCAAACAGTGAATCGTCAGTTGATTTATCTGGATTTTCTTCTTTTATTTTCTGTGAAGAAGATTCTCTTGAATAAGCCTTGTAAGAATCCATTTTGATTTCATTCATCTCATCAGATTGAGACTTGGACAGGCCCTCAATTGGAGCAATTTCTGTATTAAATGTCATGCCTGTGATCTGTCGATCTCTTCTAGGAAGATTCGGATCTACCTCAGGTAAACTATTGTCATCCTGTTTTAGATTAGTATCATTTCTGGTTGGTCTGCCTGGATGTATGTTTGAATTGGCTCTGCTCTGTTTCTTGGGAACATCAAGATTTAACACATGAATAGGGCTTTCTTCTTCTACCTCTTTTTGTTTCAAAAGTTCATTTTCACGTTTTCTTTCTTCCTGCCTACGGAGCTGTCTCTCGTTTTCTCTTTCTTCTCTTCTTAGTCTTTTTTCTTCGCGTTCAATATTCTTATTCTGATCATAGACGCTCTTTTTTTCCTGTATAATCTCTCTGGCCCAATTTACAACTGAAAAGCCTGAGATTGCTATCACAGATAAAATCATTAAAAAGATATCAATAATATATGCTCCTACGATTCCAAATATCGTAACAAAGAACTCTGCAAGAGTTCCCCCGAAGAAACCGCCACCACTATGATTATCTTTTGAATAAAGATAGGAACTTACCGGTCCTATCGTATTACTTCCATCCATAAAAAGAGAGATAAGCATACAGATAATAAAAATAAGTAACACAAAAAAGACAGCTCTTATTCGAGTGTCCTTTTCATCTTTTCTGATTAGGCAAAACACGCTTACAATTGAAATATAAACAGGAATCAAATAATTAAAAAGACCGAAGATTCCAAAAAAGAATCCCGACAATACATTGCCAAGCGCTCCACCCATACCCAAATTGCTAATAAATAAAAGTGCACAAACAAAAATGATTCCAATTACAATTATATCATTTCTGATCTCAACAATATTTTCAGCACTTTTATCTTGCCTTTTTATTGTTGATTTTGGGCCTGTATTTTTATTAGTTTTTTTTCTTTTACCTGTATTATTAGCCATTACCTTACTTTCAGCCTATTAAATAGTGATAAAGTTCTTCATAACTAGTCTTCTGATTATGCCACGAATAATCTTTCTGCATCCCTCTGTCAACCATTTTATTCCATTCACTCTTCTTTTCAAAAAAAACAAACTTGGAATAATTAACGATATTCAGTAGTTCATCTCCATTATAGTTTAAAAATGAGAACCCATCTCCGGTATGCTCATATTCATTATATGGAATTACAGTATCTTTCAAGCCACCGGTCTCTCTTACAATTGGAACAGTTCCATATCTAAAAGATATAAGCTGTGTAAGTCCACACGGTTCAAA
>JAGOLM010000004.1 GCA_017994075.1 Lachnospiraceae bacterium | reverse complement strand
AACAAACTTGGAATAATTAACGATATTCAGTAGTTCATCTCCATTATAGTTTAAAAATGAGAACCCATCTCCGGTATGCTCATATTCATTATATGGAATTACAGTATCTTTCAAGCCACCGGTCTCCCTTACAATTGGAACAGTTCCATATCTAAAAGATATAAGCTGTGTAAGTCCACACGGTTCAAATTTCGATGGCATCAGAAAAGCATCTGCGGCTGCATACAGCTTATGTGCCAAGTCTTCTGAATAACATATGTTTGCAGAAACATTTTCGGGAAATTTCCATGCATAATGCCTAAACATGTTCTCATATTGAGATTCACCTGTTCCAATAACAACAAGCTGCGTAAATTCATCAATGAGACCTTCTAAGCAATAGTTGATAAGATCTAATCCCTTCTGATCAGTAAGTCTTGATATTAGACCGATCATATACTTTTTCCTATCAACAGTAAGTCCGAGCTCCTTTTGAAGTTCTTCCTTATTGATTTTCTTATTCTTCCTAAAATTAGAAAGATTATATTTTTTATAAATAGATGTATCTTTGTCCGGATCATACATGTCATTGTCTATACCATTGACAATGCCCTGCATATCATAATGTCTGGCAGATAATAAGCCATCTAATCCTTCACCATAATAGGGTGTCTGAATCTCATCAGCATAGGAGTTTGAAACGGTAGTGATGTAATCTGCATAAACAATACCACCCTTTAGCATATTTCCCTGTTTATTAAATTCAAGCTTATCCGGCGCAAACAAATTATCAGGTAGACCTGATAGTCCCGTCATTGTCTTGACATCCCATATTCCCTGAAATTTAAGATTATGAATTGTCATAATCGTTTTCATGCCCAAGAAAAAAGGATTGCCCTGAAAATCATTTTTCAGATAAACAGGTATCAGTCCTGTCTGCCAATCATGGCAATGAATAAGTTCGGGCTGAAATCCAACAATTGGTAGCATAGAAAGAACTGCTTTATCAAAGAAAGTGAATCTTTCTATGTCCCATCTAACCTGACCATAGGGATAAAAGCAGTCATAATAATCAAGATTATCAATAAAATAGTACGTAATTCCCTGATACAAATATTTCATGATACCGACATACTTGGTGCCGATATATGGACCACAGTCCATTTGAAAATGAGTAACATATTCAAATTTATCTCTAAACTTAGGAGGAATACAGGTATAATTTGGCAATACAACCCTTACATCCCACACCTTAGGATCAAACTCCTTAGGAAGGGCTCCCACAACATCAGCAAGCCCCCCGGTTTTTATAAATGGAACACATTCACTAGATGCGAAAAGAATTCGCTTCATACCTGTCCTCCTTAAAGAGCTAAATGATTAGTTAATCTTCATCTTCTTCCCAGTTATGGTATACATTCTGAACATCATCATCTTCTTCGAGAAGATCGATTGTTCTTTGGATCAAAGATACATCTTCCTCATTATCAAGTTTTACATATGTCTGAGGGATCATAGTAATATCGGCCTCTGCCATAGGAATCTTCTTTTCCTCTAGTGCTGATCTAACAGCTGAAAAATCAGAAGGAGCTGTTAATATTTCGAATCCGTCTTCAGATTCGTTGACATCATCTGCACCTGCCTCAATGGCAAGCATCATAAGATCATCAGCATCCATATCACAGTCTTCCTTACTGATAAGGATCTGTCCTTTCTGATCAAACATATATGATACACAGCCTAGAGTTCCAACGTTACCTTTTCCCTTTGTAAAAGCATTTCTTACATTGGCAGCTGTACGATTTCTATTATCAGTAAGAGTTTCAACGATAATAGCTGTTCCGCTAGGTCCGTACCCCTCATAGGTTATCTTCTCATAACTAACTGAATCAGCATCACCGGCAGCCTTCTTAATACCTCTGTCAATGGTGTCGTTAGGCATATTTGCAGCCTTGGCTTTGGCAATAACATCACGAAGCCTACTGTTATTTGCAGGATCAGCTCCGCCATCTTTAACAGCGACAGCAATCTCTCTTCCTATGATTGTAAAAACTTTGCCCTTTGCGGAATCGTTTCTCTCTTTTTTGTGTTTAATATTTGCAAACTTTGAATGACCTGACATCTGTTACAATTCCTTTCTGTTTTAAAAAATATATGTAAAAATAAATAGGACATGTAAAACTATAACGTACGATATATTCCTATTCAAAAATCATACCTACTTGAAATTCTATCATTTTTATCAAATATCGTAAAGTAATCATTATTTATTTATGAAGTGAAATACGAACTTCCTGAATAACACGGTCTTTCACATCCATGATATTAAAATCATAACCATTATCCGTAATCTTAAACTTTGAATGCTCATCAGGAATTTTGCCTAACTTATTGATCAAATATCCATTAAGTGTCTCTACATCAGGCAATTCAACGTTAATGCCAAGGGTCTCGCACACATCTTCAAGAGGTGTCCTACCATTCATCCTGTAAGAATTCGATGGAAGTTTCTCAACCAATGCCTTTTCATTATCATGTTCATCCTGAATATTTCCGACTATTTCCTCAAGAATATCTTCCATGGTAACAATACCACTTGTCTGACCATACTCATCTACAACTACAGCCATATGTGTTTTTTCACGCTTCATCGTTGTAAAGAGTGTATATACACCATGAGTCTCAGGAACAGATTCTGCTGGTCTTATAAGCCCGCTTTCGTCCCTGACTTTTTTCATAAGATTTGATGGTGAACTAGCATATTTAAGAATATCTTTAATATGGATAATTCCTATAATATTATCAATAGATCCTATAAAAACCGGAAATCGTGAAAAACTATTAGATAAAAACATATCTACGGCATCTTGAATTGAACTGTCTCCATCAATGGCAACAATCTGTGTTCTATGGATCATAATGTCCTTTACTGTTTCATCATCCAGATTCAGAACATTTTTAACCATTATAGCTTCACTATTTAATAATGAGCCATTTTCATTACCCTCATTGACCATTGACAGGATTTCTGCTTCAGTTATTTCAGAAGCAGCTTCATCCCTTTTGGACTTTTTGCGAATGTTTTTAATACCATTGTTTTTAAACAACATAAGATCTCCAAAATCTACATCTCAAAAGTACGTTTAACTTCCTTGCCATCTAGAAAATAAATTTTTGGGATACGTCTATTGCCTAGAAGACACGAAAGCTCGTAGTTAAATCTTCCCGATTTATCTCCGACTTCCTCCATTGTTATTTCTTCTTTGCCATCAGTTCCAATTATTGTAACAGTATCAAACATCTTAACATCCGGTATCTCAGTAACATCAACCATCATCTGATCCATACAGATCCTACCAATTATAGGAGCACGTCTACCATGAATCAAGACTTCTCCTCTATTTGAGAGAGATCTTGGCATTCCATCAGCATATCCAATTGATACAGTTGCGATTTTTGTATCCTTGTCAGTTACATATGTCCCCCCGTATCCAATTGGGCATCCTACAGGAAGAACCTTGACATGGATAACAGATGACTTTAATGCCATTACGCTCTTAAGTGGAAATGAATGATCAACCTCATTGGATGGCCACATTCCATATAACGTGATTCCTGCTCTTACAAGCTTAGAATAAGCAGGTGGGTATTCCATTATTGCTGCACTATTTGCACTATGTGAATATGTGAATGTAATACCGGAGTCCCTTAATCTAGATATCGTTTTTTCAAAACAAGCCTGCTGGTTGTCAGCATATTTCTTTTCTTTTTCATCACATCTAGAAAAATGTGTAAATATACCTTCTAAATCTATGAATGGAAGTCTGCTAATAGATATTATATCATCTATTCCATTTTCATCAGGCTGAAATCCTATTCGGCCCATTCCAGTATCTATTTTGATATGGATCTTGGCCTTTTTTCCGATTTTTTCAGCTGACTTATTTATTTTTTCTGCCAGCTCAAGATCATATACTGTTGGTCTGATATCAGATCTTATCATTTCATCATAATCCGATGGAAAGATAAGGCCTAAAACAAGAATCGGTTTATTAATATTATTATTTCGAAGCTCAAGGGCTTCATCAAATGTAGCTGTACAAAATCCACCGATCTCATCCTGATTTTCAAGAGTCTGTGCAGTTTCAACAGCTCCATTTCCATAAGCATCAGCCTTTATAACAGCCATTATCTTTGAATCTTTCGGTATGACTTTTTTCATCTCACGTACATTAAGCAAAAGATTATCAAGATTAATCTCAGCATGTACTCTATCAAAATTCATTTTACTGCACTTTCTTTCATATAACTATTATATTTCTTTTATTGCATCAAGGATATCCCTTGATGTCATTGAATAGTTACTGTACTTTTCTGATGCTTTTTCCCCTGCCTTACCATGCAGATAAACTGCAAGAGGAACCAAAAAATCATCAGTTCTATCCTGAGCAAGCATTCCTCCGATATATCCGGCTAGAATATCACCTGACCCACCTGTTGCCATTCCATCATTTCCTGTAGTATTTATATATGTATTGCCAAATGGAATAGCTGTTACGGTACAAGCACTCTTTAGCACAAGAACTACATTATAGTCTCTTGAGAACTCTTCGGCAATCCTAAGTAGATTATCCAGTACGTACGGAATACTCGAGTCCAGAAGTCGAGCCATTTCACCAGGGTGAGGTGTAAGTATAAGTTCAGGATGTGGAAGTTTAAGTATCTCTGTATTTTTAGCAATTATATTAAGAGCATCCGCATCTAAAACAACCGGAACTGACGAATTTTTCAAAACACATTGTACAATTTTTTCAGAATCCTTGTTCTTTCCAAGTCCAGGTCCACAAACAATAATATCAGTGTCATTTATCTGTTTTATCAAGTCAGACTCCTGATATTTATCATAGCATACAATAATAGCCTCAGGAATCAGTGTCTGAAGGATTGTCCTATTGTCCTCATTTGTAAATATACAGACTAGTCCGGCACCGGCTTCATATGCAGCCTTGGCACACATAAAGGCTGCTCCAGCCATTCCACGATCACCGGCAATGACAAGAACTCTTCCGAATGTTCCTTTATTACCGGATGGATGTCTGACCGGTAGATTTGAAATATCATTTTCCTCTAATATATATCTATCCTTTTTATCTTCAAAATCATATATACCAGAGTCTTTGACAATTACCTCACCACAATATTCCTTCCCCGGATATATCAACTGGCCTACTTTTAAATATCCAAATGTAATGGTTTTATCACATAAAACAGCCTTCCCAAAAACCCTACCATCATCTGAAGAAACTCCACTTGGAATATCCATGCCATATACGAGACAATTGTTCTTAATTTTAAGGTCATTTATCAAATCTATATGCGAAACAATGCTTTGATCTAATTCCCTGTTCAATCCTGTTCCAAAAACAGCATCAATAATAATATCGCATTTTCCATCCTGTTCAGAAAAGTCACATATTGGAATATTATATTTTTCAATAACACTTTTTTCGTATTTGGCTCCTGCGGACAAGTTATCCAACGAGGTTGAACCTTCTAATAAGAATACTTTAACGTTATATTTTTTTAAAAAGAGAATTCTGCCAAGAGCCATTCCGTCAGCTCCATTATTTCCTCTTCCACAAAAGATATAAATATTGTCATCAAAAGTAATGCTGCTCTCAATTTCATCAAAGAAAGAAAGTGCTGCTCTTTCAATCAAAATGCACTCCGATAATCCATATTTTTCAATTGTATCTAGATCCAAGGCCCTCATTTTCTGACCTGTCAGAACCTTTTTCATGGCTCCTCCTCAAAATCTGTATTATCAGCAGAAACTCCATCAAAATCTGTTTGTTCTGTAGGATTCTCTTTAGCAGTACTATTATGTTCAATGGAATGAAGCTCGTCCAGATGCTTCTGTTCTTCTTCTATATCTTCAACCCTAACGTCGAAAAGATTAATAACATCCTTGCCAAAAACATCATGCATATACGAATACATTTCTCTGTTATTAATCTTTCTGTTCTGTTTTCTTATTATATTTTTCTTGAGCTCTACTCTTATTTTTTTGATCCATTCATCAATTTCATCAACTTGCTCTTTGTTTTTTCTTAGATAGCTGTAACAATAAGACATCGTATAGAGCATAAGTTCTTTATTCTTATCTTTAATGGTTATGGGAATTTCCAGAAGTTCATCTTCTACGGATTCCATCTTGGCATTAGTATCTTCTATGAGACGCTTGTTTTCTGTCATTGCCAATGTCTGATTATCCTTAACACTTTTTTCTTCGTTTTGTCCCATATTTGAGACTATGTCCTGCATAAGCTGATTCTTGATCTTTTTAAGGCTCTTTAGATCATTGTTAAGCTGTCCCTGTCTTGCCAAAAGGTCACGAAGTACCTTTTCAAGAATAATCACTTCATCTGGCTTACCATGAACAGCAAACAAACGATGCCATTTATTATCAAGAACCAATAGCGGTAACTTTGTCTCTAATATGGCTTTTTTGAAGCTTTCTTCATCCATAATTATTTACTCTTTGCTATATTATATGATAATTGCATCAAGCTATCAGACAGATGAACATTTTCAACTATCACATCACTAGGAACTTCAAGGTCTACAAGAGCAAAATTCCATATAGACTTGATTCCAAGGCCAATAAGTTTTTCAACCATTTTATCCGCGTTTTCCTTGGGAATAGTAAGTGTCGCAATGTCAACCTTAGTATTCTTGGTAAATTCTGGTAACTCATCTATCATTCTAATGGGAATTCCTCTTATTTTCTTTCCCTTAAGAGATGAATCAATATCAAAGAATCCGCACATATAAAAGCCAACGCTTTCAAAGTTTTTATAATTGGCAATTGCCTGACCTATGTGTCCCATTCCGATTATAATAACATTATGATTGTTTTCAAGTCCGAGTATTCTTCCAATCTCATCATGGAGGAATTTTACATTGTAGCCATAACCTTGCTGGCCAAAACCACCGAAATTATTTAGATCCTGTCTGATCTGTGATGCAGTTACATGCATTCGTTCTGATAGGTCCCTTGAGGATATCCTTTCAACGCCACAGTTCATCAATTCTCCAAGATACCTATAATACCTTGGCATTCTTCTAATTACGGCAGGAGATATTTCTTTCTGCATATTGCTCTAGCCTTTCTACTATATTGGTGCATTTTAGATAAACTGCAACCAGTTACTTTTTAGATTTTATATATATTTAATCATATTATCAAGGAAAACTTCCAAGTAAAATCATTGAAGCTGTTCAGTAAGCTCATCCCATTTAGAATAAGCTTCATCAATTTTATTTGATGAATCCACCAATATTTTATTCAATTCATTAAGTTTACCTGAGTCTGATGAAATAGATGAATCTGCCATTTCATTTTCTGTATCCGACTTAAGCGCCTCAAGTCTCTCTATTTCTTCTTCAAGAGATACTATTTCTTTTTGAATTTTCTTTTGCTTGGCTTTTTCCTGCTTTTGCTTATCATAGTCAATTTTGTTTTCATCTGATGGATCAACGTATGAAATGTTTTCCGAGTCCTTATTACTTAGAAACTTAAGTTCAGTAGATTTAGCTAGGTAATCATCATAATTGCCCATATATTCATCAGCAGGATTACCATTCAAAACTAGTATTCTATTCGCTATTCTATTAATAAAATAGCGGTCATGAGATACAAACAGAATTGTTCCGTCATAGTCAAGAAGTGCATCTTCAAGTTTTTCCTTGGATTTTATATCCAAGTGGTTGGTAGGCTCATCCAATATCAATAGATTAGAATTCTTAAGCATAAGCTTAGCAAGTGATAATCGTCCTCTTTCACCTCCGCTTAGGGCTTTTACTCTTCGATCAACTTCATCGCCTTTAAAATCAAAGGCTGCCAATGTATTTCTTATCAATGTATTATTCATGTCAGGATATGAATTTCTTAATTCTGAAAAGACAGAATTCTCATCATTAAGATTCTGCTGACCCTGATCATAATATCCAATATCAACAGAAGCGCCTATTTTAATCTCTCCTGAATCAGGTGCCAATAGGCCATTTATTATTCGAAGAAGCGTGGTCTTGCCGGTACCATTATCGCCTAAGATTCCAAGACGGTCTCCTCTTCCTAAATAGAAGGATAAGTCTTCAAATAAGAGTTGATCATCAAATTGTTTTTTTAGATCCGTTACTTCTAGAACATCATTTCCGCTTCTCCTATCAGACTTAAATTGAAGAAACATCGCTTCTTTTTCACTGGCAGGGGAATCTAAAAGAGTTATCTTATCAAGTACCTTTTTACGGCTTTCAGCTCTTTTGATCGATTTTTCTCTATTAAAGCGTTGAAGAGTATCGATGACCTTCTCTTCATGTTGTATCTTATCCTGCTGTTTTTTGTATGCTTTTAGATCTGCCTCATAGATCAGCTTTTTCTTATGCATAGCTTCAGTGTAATTACCTGTATATAATCTTGTGTCATTTTCTGTTATATCAAGAACGTTATTAATAACATTGTCCAGAAAATACCTATCATGGGATACCAGGATAATTGCGCCCTTATACCCTTGTAAAAAGCTTTCCAACCATTCGACCGAATGTATATCCAGGTGATTAGTCGGCTCATCAAGCATTAATATGTCAGGATTAGATAATAGTAGTTTGCCTAATGATACACTGGTCTTCTGCCCGCCTGATAAGTTGGAAAAAGATTTTGAAAACTCATCTTCTGAAAATCCCAGACCCTTTATTATTCCTGTTGCCAGACTTCTAAATACCAGTCCACCTTCATTTTCAAATTCTTCAGACAACTTATGATACTTCTCCAGATGAAGTTTTAGATCCTCACCAGATAAAACTGCCATCTCAGATTCCATATTTCTTAGTTCTGATTCTTTTTTAATAAGTTCTTTTTTTGATTCCAATACAACATCGATTATCGAGCCGTTTAAACCATCATCCTGATACTGTGCCAAATAGCCGATGGATGTATCAGATTGAACTGAAATATTACCTCCATCTGCAGCAAGTTCCCCACTTATTATTTTTAAAAGTGTTGATTTGCCACAACCATTTTCACCCAGTATTCCTAGTCTTTCATTTTTATCCAGGTTAAAAGATAGGCCTGAAAATAATTTTTTTCCTGGAAAGATTTTTTCCAGATTTGAACAAGTTAAAAGCATATATATTATTTAAACCATCTTAGCGAGGTTTTTTTGAATCTCCTTAATAAATTTTTCACTTGAAAGTGTTGTTGGATCCTTGAATGTAGTAATAAGTGCAAGGTCCTTGGTCATTTTTCCACTTTCTATTGTATCTATGCAAGCTTTTTCAAGCTTATCAGCAAAATTCCTAAGCTCCTTATTTGAATCCAGCTCGCCTCTTTTACGAAGTGCACCACTCCATGCAAAAATAGTTGCTACTGAATTGGTGGAGGTTGTTTCTCCCTTTAAATATTTGTAATAATGCCTCTGAACAGTGCCATGAGCTGCTTCGTATTCAAAATATCCCTCTGGAGATACCAGAACTGATGTCATCATTGCCAGCGAACCATAAGCAGAAGAAAGCATATCGCTCATTACATCTCCATCGTAATTTTTCAGAGCCCATATGAATCCGCCTTCTGATTTCATAACTCTTGCCACGGCATCATCAATAAGTGTATAGAAATAAGTTATTCCCACCTTATCAAATTTTTCTTTATAGCAATTATCATACTCTTCCTGAAAAATATCCTTGAATGTATGATCATATTTTTTGGAGATCGTGTCCTTTGATGCAAACCACAGGTCTTCCTTTTTATCCAGTGCAAATTCAAAACAGCTCTTTGCAAAGCTTCTGATTGACTTTTCTGTATTATACTGTCCTTGGATAATGCCGGCGCCATCAAACTCATTGATAAGTACTCTTTCCTCATTACCATCTTTATCCGTATATACAAGCTCTGCTTTTCCTGGGCCATGAACCTTCATCTCAGCTGCCTTATATACATCTCCATATGCATGACGTGCTACGGTTATTGGCTTTTTCCATGTCTTTACATTAGGTTCGATTCCCTTAACAAGGATAGGTGCTCTGAAAACAGTTCCATCAAGAATTGCTCTTATTGTACCATTAGGGCTCTTCCACATTTCTTTTAGATGGTATTCCTCTACTCTTGCAGCATTAGGTGTAATTGTGGCACATTTTACAGCAACCTTATACTTTTTTGTAGCCTTGGCTGAAAGAACTGTAACTTCATCATTGGTACGATCTCTGTTCTCTAGTCCCAGATCATAATACTCTGATTTTAGATCAACAAAGGGAATTATAAGATCGTCCTTGATCATTTTCCAGAGAATTCTGGTCATCTCATCTCCGTCCATCTCAACAAGCGGAGTATCCATAATGATTTTTTTCATTGCAAAGATCCTTTCAAAACTATTCCTTAAGTATAGCTGCACCAGTATATGCAGATTCACCAGTTCCCAGTGAATATTTATAGCAGAATAAAGATAATAACTTTTCTACTTCTCTTTTTATAAAATCATCTTCAGGTATAGAGTTTCCCTCAGATACAATTGATAGTTTAACAAGAATCCATCCATTATCTGACATCACTCTTATGTCTCCATTATATTCCGTAAGAGAATGCCTTAGATATTCCCTGAAAATCAGAATTGCAAGAATAAGATCAGATCGCCTATTATATTTTTTTCTAACATCTGTCGAAATATTTAATCCAAGATAGTCTTTACCATCAGTTGAGCCCTCTCCATTGAACATACCATTAAGCCTGCCAAGTACGGGTGGATTTAGTACGCAGGTTTTCATATACCCATCCCATACATCCTGCAAAAACATTTCCACTAGAAAGATCTCATTATTATTTTTGATGTTTTCTTTGATACTGCCGTCTTTGTTTTTCTTACCTATGACAGCCCCGTTATATATTCCTAAAAAAAGTTTAAGATATCTATAATCTATCATCCGATCATGATTTTCCCAAAAATCGGTTTCTTTTGAATCACCTATTATCGAAAAAAGGAAATCATCCCCTCTTGCTCCAACCGAAGCCCTTCTATTAACCGCATCATCAATTGCAGACTTAATATCCAGGATATTCATAAATGGTTTTATTACCATTCTAAATACAGAATAAGAATTAAGACAATTTAAAAGTTCCGGGATTCTTTCGGCAATTGACGTCAAAACACAAAGAGGATGGTTCGTCATAAGATTTACTGTCATCAAAATATCTTCTGTATTATATCCTTTTAATTCATATGGGCATACAAATACATCAATATTTTTTTCTTCTATCATCTTAAGAGCACTTCCAGGTTCTTCAATAAAGTAATAATTGTAATCGCTATACTTTTGAAGTGTCTTTAAAAATTTCATATCAGATGGATTCTTCTCTAAAATAAGAACATTGTCCATACAATACTCCTTTTGACAATTTTACATTGAATTCAATGATAAAAAACGAGGTGCAGGCAAGCTGTGCTTGCCTGCACCTCGTTAAAATTCTATCACAGCGAGAATATTTGTCAAGAATTTGCCTCTTGTGTTTTGGCGTTTTCAACCTCTCTTTCGGTTATCTCTTTTGATGCCGGCTCATAACGAAGAAATTCATAAGAATAATCTCCAAATCCAGCAGTAAGAGATCTAAGAACAGTTCCATAATCAGGCAGTTCCTCATAAGGGATCTCAACCTGAATCTCCTGGACGCCACTCTCTGTGGGATTCATTCCGAGAACTCGAGCTCGTCTCTTATTAAGGTCACCCATTACATCTCCAATAGTTGTATCCTGAACTGTAACCTTAAGGAGAGCGATCGGTTCTAGAAGAATCGGTGTTGCATCCATTATACCTTTTTTGAATGCCATAACTGATGCTGTATAGAATGACTGCTCACTCGAATCTACCGGATGATAAGATCCATCATAAAGATTTGCATGAACCCCAACAACAGGATAACCTGCGAGAGGGCCTGCCTTAACTCCCTCTTTTATACCCTTTTCAACAGCAGGGAAGAAATTCTTGGGAACTGATCCACCCACAACCGACTCTGTAAAACTATAAGCTTCTTCAAGATTGCCTGAAGGCTCGAAAGTCATCTTGATATGCCCGTACTGACCATGTCCTCCTGATTGTTTCTTGTGTTTATATTCTACATCTGACTTACCTTTTATGGTTTCTCTAAATGGAGTTCTAGGCTTATCAAGAATAACATCGACATGATATCTGTCCTTAGCTTCTGATAAGACGGTCTCTATATGTTGTCTGCTAAGTCCAAAGATAAGACTCTGATGATTTTCACTATCATTTTTTGTTTTAATAGTAAGATCTTCCTGCATAATCTTGGAAAGTGCATCAGCAAGCTTATCCTCTTCTTCCTTTTTAGTTGCATGATATGCAACACTTGCATAAGGAGTCGGAAGCGACGTTCTGATATAAAGTATTGTATTTTTCTTGGTTGATAATGAATCTGTTGTAGCAACTTCAGGTACCTTGCTGAGTACGCCGATGTCACCTGCGTGAAGTTCAGGCACTTCCTCAGGCTTGTTGCCTCGAAGAACATATAGTTTTCCGATTTTTGATTCTACATTTTTATGCTGATTATATAAAACATCGTCTGTTTTTATTACTCCGGAATTGACCTTGATAAAAGAATATTTTCCCATAAACGGATCGACCAATGTTTTCCAAACATAAGCTGATTTTGGCTTGGAAAAATCATAGTCTGCATCAAAGACTTCATTTGACTGAGCATCAATACCTGCACATTTTTTCTTATCAGGACTGGGGAAATATTTAACTATATCATCAATAAGAGTATACGTTCCCTGATGTAGGAAATTTGATCCCATTGATATCGGAACAATGCTTCCATCAAGCATGTTAACTCGAATCGAGGATCTGATCTCATCTTCAGAAAACTTTTCTCCCTCTAAATATCTGTCCATAAATTCTTCAGATGTCTCTGCTACAGCTTCCATAAGTGATGTGTTGTAGATTTCTAGATTTTCCTTTGAGTAATCCGGAATATCACATATCTCAGCTTCGTTGTTACCGGTAAAACTGTAGGCATTAGATGAAAGAACATTTACATACCCCACATAATGTTTATCTTCCCTTATCGGAAAATGAAAAGGAGCAATTTTCTTGCCATATTTTTCAGTAAGCTCTTCTACTACATTTTTAAAAGAAGCATCATCATAATCCATATTTGTGACATATATAAGTCTAGGAAGATGGTATTTCTCACAAAGTGACCATGCCTTTAATGTACCAACCTGTATGCCTTCTTTTCCATTTACTACAATAATTGCTGCATCGGCTGCATCGGCTGCTTCCTCTGCCTCCCCTGCAAAATCAAAGGATCCCGGTGTGTCAAGAATATTGATTTTAGTATCGTTCCATTCAATTGGTATTACAGAAGTTCTAATAGAATATTTTTTTTGAATTTCCTGCTTTCCGAAATCACTTATCGTGTTTCCAGATTCAATAGTTCCAGGTTTGTCCTTAAGCCCGGACAAAAAAGCCATTGATTCTGCCAGTAAAGTCTTTCCTGCCCCAGAGTGTCCTAGTAAAACGACATTTCTAATCTTGTCTGTTGTAAAAACTTTCATGTCACATCCTCCCTTCAAAGGTTGATTTCTGTTGTTAATTTTACTAAATACTGTAGCTTAATACAATCTATTTTTGTTATAATATGTAAATTTCATTATTGTTTTTACTCTTTAATAATAATGTTTTATCTATTATCTGATAACAGTACACAATTATAGAATTGTTTTATTATCTTTTGTAATAATTGACTTTAAAACCAGCTTAAATTACCATATAACAAATAAAAGTCATTATAATGGCAAAGGAAAAAGAAAAATGAAACTAAATAAAATCGGCTTTATAGGCCTAGGATTAATCGGTGGTTCTATTGCTAAAGCAATAAAAAAATACTATCCGCATTCTGAGATATACGGAACTGCATATCATGAAGAAACAGTGAGGGAAGCATATTGTGATGGCATTATATTAAATAATAGCCAACTTTCAATAGAATTTTTTTATGATATGGATGTTATTTTTTTGTGCAGTCCGGTTAAAATTAATAATGAATATTTAAAAGCTCTTAAATATATAGTCAAAGAATCTTGCATCATTACAGATGTAGGCTCCGTTAAAAGTGAGATCAATTCTCTTGCTGAATCTCTTGATATGTCATCAAATTTTATAGGCGGTCATCCAATGACCGGTAAAGAAACAGTTGGTTTTTCAAATGCAGACCCACTTATTCTTGAAAATGCATTTTATATCGTCACTCCCGCATCAGGGATAAATGAAGAGACTTCAAATGAATTTATTGATTTTATCACTCATCTTCATGCCATCCCAATTGTTGTTTCTCCTGAAAAGCATGATTTTGCTGCAGCAGTTGTCAGTCACTTGCCTCATATAATATCTGCTTCTCTTGTCAAGATTTTGATGGAATCTGATTCAAAAGATCAACTAATGAAAACTATTGCAGCCGGTGGATTCAGAGATATTACAAGAATATCCTCATCTTCTCCTATTATGTGGCAAAATATCTGCTTATCTAATAAAGAAGCAGTTTTACAGGCAATCGATATATTTCAGCGAGACCTTGCATCCATTAAAGATTCAATCAGTGATGAAAACACAGAGGAAATATTAAAATTTTTTTCTGAAGCCAAGGAATATAGGGATTCGCTTCCTATCAAGTCTCCCGGAAGCATTGCTCCGTCCTATGAATTCTATTCTGATATGGAGGATAAGGTCGGCGGAATCGCAATGGTAAGCCGTTTGTTGGCCGATAACAATATAAGCCTTAAAAATATTGGGATTATTAATAATCGAGAGTTTGAAGAAGGTGTATTAAGAATTGAATTCTACGATTCTAATGCAATGAATAAAGCTAATGAAACTTTGAAGAAGCACAATTATACTCTGCACACAAAGAGCTGATCAATATTTATCGAGGTTTATATGAATAATATATGTATAACAAGAAAATCACTATCTGGGGAAATAAATGTACCAGGTGATAAGTCTATTTCTCATAGAAGTATAATGCTTGCCTCTCTTTCCGAAGGCATCAGCCGTGTAAACGGATTTTTAAATGGTGCTGACTGCATTTCTACTATGAATGCCTTTAAGAAAATGGGAATCGACATTAATTGTGACATTGATAGACATACTTTAATTATAAGAGGTGCCGGTCTACATGGACTAAAAGCTCCAAATGCTCCACTTGATATGGGAAATAGTGGAACTACCACTCGGTTAATAAGTGGTATTTTGTCCGGTCAGAACTTTTCAACTAAATTATATGGTGATGAATCTCTTTCCGCTAGACCAATGAATAGGATCATATCTCCTCTTCTCCTTAGAAATGCGAATATTCGGTCTGAAAGAAATAATGGGTGTCTTCCACTTATAATAAATCCATCCATATTACAGGAAATCAATTATAAAATGCCTGTATCAAGTGCTCAGGTCAAATCATGTCTCCTGCTCTCCGGGCTCTATTCTTCTGGGGAAACTATCGTAAGGGAAGATGTATTATCTAGAAATCATACGGAACTCATGCTTAAAGGAATGGGTTGTGATATTAACTGCTATTATGATGAAAAGAATAATGAGTATGTTTCGTCACTTACTCCGGGAAAAATGCTTTCTTCAATTGATATAAATATTCCTTCAGACATTTCATCTGCTGCTTATTTCATGGTAGCCGGATTGATTACAGAAAACAGCGAAATCACTATAAAACATGTCAATCTAAATGAAACCCGTTCCGGTATTATAGAAGTGATTAAAAACATGGGTGGAAACATTCATATTGAAAACGAAGCTAAAGAATGTGGAGAATCAGTTGGTGACATCACTGTAAAAAGCAGTTTGCTTCACGGAACATTAATCGATAAAGAAATGATTCCTTCTCTAATAGATGAAATACCTGTCATTGCAGTTTTAGCTGCCTTTTGTGAAGGTGAGACAATAATAAAAGATGCTTCGGAGCTTCGCGTAAAAGAATCCGACAGAATTGAAGCCATTTCATATAATCTAAAAAAAATGGGATGCGATATACAGCCAACCAATGATGGAATGAAGATTATTGGTGGAAAACCACTACATGCAATTAAGGTAAAAACATACAGCGATCATCGAATCGCTATGGCATTTGCCATTGCCGGCCTTTCTGCTGATGACGAAACCACATTTGATGATCCTGAATGTGTAAAAATTTCATATCCAACTTTTTTTGATGATATAAAAAAGCTCTATAAATAAATTTATTAATTAAATACATAAACCTATAAATTAAATACATAAATATCTAAATAGCAAAAACTCATTCATGAAATATCCTGAATGAGCTTTTTAATGAATTTATTTATTTTTTTTGCCACAGCAATACTTATATTTCTTACCGCTTCCGCAAGGACAAGGATCATTTCTTCCGATCTTAGGTCCATTGACTACTGTATGTGATTTCTTCTGAGCGAGAAATAATTCTTTTTTCTCTTCTTCTGAGAAGATATCATTCCATTCCTCTAATTCATAGAGCCATGGAGCGTCTGCCTCAACCATGTTTCTATATAGCTTCTCTGTATCAAATTCAAGTGATACCTCTGTATCTTCAGCAATCTCTTCAATGGGATTCTCTTTTTTAAGACTCTCATTGATTCCATCGAGAAAACCTGTCATTTCCTTGACTGTAATACCATATTTCTCAGCAAGATCCTTTACAGTGCCTTTTATAGCCTTTTTAGGTGTCTTCAAAAGTTCCTTGTATATGTTTTTCTCTTTTAAAAAGTAATCATCCCAAAAATCTTTAAGCCTCTGTGGATCTTCATTGGCATCATATGCCTCTTTACGCCATTCTTCCAGTAATGTCATAAGAACTGTCTCCTATTCTTTAGATATAATAAATTATATTTATTTCTGAATAACAAAATCAGACTGAGATATATTATCACTTTATCAGCACAAAGTACAGAAAAGTCTTTATTATACCTTCGTTTTATGATACGTTAACAAGTACTAAAAATAACAATTTATTTATACACTTTTTGAAAGGTACTATTATGAATAAGATAAAACAAATACTTGCTATAGTCGGAATTGTAATCTTAGTTCTTCTATATGTTTCCACCTTGATTTTTGCTATTTTAGATAATCCTGCAACAATGAAAATGCTTGGTCTATCTATTGTAATGACAATATTTATCCCAACTTTGATCTGGATATTTGAAGTATTTTTCCGGATCTCAAATAAGGACAACTCAGAAGTATTCAATGATGATGCATCCGAAGAAAACGACGATGATAATGATAACGAAGCTTCAGAAAATCATTCAGATGATGATTTAAATGATGATTCAAATGAAAGTTCAAATGAAAATTCAAATGATGATGCAAATAAAGATACAAATAAAGATACAAATAAAGATTTAAAAATATAAATCTCATCAAAGTCAAAATATAGTATATAAAAAGACGTAGGTATTTTGTTACCTACGTCTTTTCTCATGTCAAAATTTATATTTTTTATATGCAAACAAATATCACATTTAATACACTTCTGATAATCTTCTGATACTCTTCTGATACTCTTAGAAGATTCATATTATATCTATTTCAAAGCAGACTTCCTATAAATAATATCTTCTCTTGCAGGTCCGTTACTAACCATAGTTATAGGGAATCCGATTTCCTTCTCGATAAATTCAATATAATTTCTGCATTTTTCAGGAAGATCCTCATATTTTTTGATTCCGGTTATATCACATTTCCAACCCGGTAATTTCGTAAATACAGGTTTAGCTTTTTCAAGATCTATTGTTACAGGGAAATCTGTTGTAACAACACCATTGATCTCATATCCGGTACATATAGAAATCTCATCCAAGTATCCAAGTACATCAAGAACAGTTAGTGCCACGTCTGTTGTACCCTGTAATCTACATCCGTATTTTGATGCTACAGCATCATACCAACCGACTCTTCTGGGACGTCCTGTAGTGGCACCGAATTCTCCGCCATCTCCGCCTCTATTTCTGAGTTCATCTGCCTCATCACCAAATATCTCACTTGTAAATGCGCCGCCGCCTACAGCTGATGAATAAGCCTTATTAACTGTGACGATCTTCTTGATCTCATAAGGAGGGATTCCGGCACCTACTGCACCATATCCAGCTAAAGTAGATGATGATGTAACCATAGGATAGATTCCATGATCTGGATCCTTTAGGGTACCTAGCTGTCCTTCGAGAAGAATATTCTTGCCTTCTTTTATTGCTTTTGCAAGAAATGCTGATACGTCTGCCTTATAAGGCGCGATCATATCTCTGTACTGATGCATTGTATCAAGTACTTCCTCAAGCTTAAGCGGTTCTTTATTATAGAGATGCTGCAGAAGTGCATTCTTGATCTCAAGTACATTTTTAAGCTTTGCTACAAGATATTCATCATCAAAAAGCTCATTAACCTGAAATCCAATCTTGGCATATTTATCAGAATAAAACGGAGCAATTCCTGATTTGGTTGATCCAAATGAATTCTTTCCCAAACGTTCCTCTTCACACTGATCAAATAGAATATGGTAAGGCATTACAACCTGTGCTCTATCAGAAACCAAGAGTTTAGGAGCCTTTACACCCTTTCCTGTTATTGAATCAAGCTCTGCAATGAGCTTAGGAATATCAAGAGCAACACCATTTCCAATAATATTAGTAATGTTCTGATGAAATACTCCTGAAGGAAGTGTATGAAGTGCGAATTTACCATACTGATTTTTTATTGTATGACCTGCATTGGCTCCACCCTGAAATCTGATTACAACATCTGCTTCATCACCAAGCATATCTGTAATCTTACCCTTGCCTTCATCACCCCAGTTTGCACCTACAACTGCTGTTACCATGTTTTTTGCCTCCTAGTGAAAAAATTAAATATGTTAACAAAATAAAAGTCAAAAGCCGATATAAAATATCAGCTTTTGACCGGATAATAATCATTTCATAATGTCATGTTTTACAGATGTTGTCACAGCTAATGATCCCGGTCCAATATGGCATGATATGCTAAGAGGAAGAGGACTGATCAAAACATCTCTATTTGGGAAACGTCTTATAACATCTTCTCTGAATTTTTCAGCTTCTTTTAGTTCCTGAGTATGCGCTATAGATATAATAAAATTATTATAATCAGAGTCATTAAATCTATTTTTCATATCATGCTCAATAGCATCAAGCATCTTATTTTCTGCCTGCTTCATAGTCCTTGCCATCGAATATGTATCTAGCTTATCTCCCTGAATCTGTAGAACCGGCTTGACCTTAAGAAAAGTACCAATCGTAGCTACAGCAGAAGTAAGTCTCCCACCTCGCTTTAAGTATTCAAGAGTACCTACTGTGATATAAATCGAAGAATCAGAAGCTGTTGCTTCAAGAAATTCTCTGATCTCTACAGCATTTTTACCTTGTTCAGCCATTCTAAGAGCTTCAATACATGATAATCTCTGGGTTACAGAAATCCTTCTGTTATTTATTACCTGAACTCTTCCATCATACTCATCTATCAGCGCTGTAGCTGCAGAACATGAACTTGATAAACCGCTTGACATCGGGATGTATACAATATCTTCGTATTCTTCTAAGAGCTCGTCCCATTTGTCAATCAAATCTCCAACTGCTGGCATAGACGTTGTAATCTTTATATCCGTAGACTTGAGTTTATCGTAGAATTCATCCATGCCAAGATCTACTTCTTCAAAATATAATTTATCGTTTATGAAAAAAGGCATAGGCATAACATAAACGCCAAGTTCCTTAGCCTCAGCCTGTGTGATTCCACTGTTTGAATCAGTAAGGATCGCTGTTTTTCTCATAAAACCGCCTTTCCGCAGCTCAAAATGTTCCAACTTCCGTGTATTAATGAATTTCTTTTCTATAAACACACGTTGATAATTTTAACACAATACCCATAATAAAAAAACCCTAATATTTATACAAATATTAGGGTTTAAATATAAACTTATAATAACCTTATAAACTAAGATCTTTTTATTAACAAATTACATCATACCAGGAGCACCGGCACCAGCAGGCATTGCAGAAGCAGGTTCTTTGATATCAGCTACTGCTGACTCAGTAGTAAGGAGTGTAGCTGCAACTGATGCTGCATTCTGAAGAGCTGATCTTGTAACCTTAACAGGATCAAGGATACCAGCCTCTACCATGTCAACATACTTATTATTGTATGCATCAAATCCGGTACCATTCTTGGACTCTTTTACCGTATTTATAATTACAGCACCCTCAAGTCCTGCGTTAGAAGCAATGTAAAAAAGAGGAGCTTCAAGTGCCTTCATTACAACATTAGCACCTGTCTTCTCATCGCCCTCAAGCTTGTCTGCAAGTTTCTGAACTTCTTTCTGAGCATGAATATATGCAGAACCGCCTCCTGCAATAATTCCTTCTTCAACAGCTGCTCTTGTTGCATTAAGAGCATCTTCCATACGAAGTTTAGCTTCCTTCATTTCTGTTTCTGTTGCTGCTCCTACACGAACAACAGCAACTCCACCTGCAAGCTTTGCAAGTCTTTCCTTAAGCTTTTCACGATCAAACTCTGAAGTTGTATCCTTAATCTGCTTTTTGATCTGATCAACACGATCAGCAATGGCAGCTTTATCGCCTTCACCATCAACAATAATTGTAGATTCCTTCTTGACCTTAACTGATTTAGCACGACCAAGCTGTTCTACTGTTGCATCTTTTAATTCAAGTCCAACCTCTGAAGAAATTACTGTGCCGCCTGTAAGTATAGCAATATCCTGAAGCATTTCTTTTCTTCTATCGCCATATCCGGGAGCCTTAACAGCAACAACATTGAATGTTCCTCTTAGTTTGTTGAGAATAAGAGTAGTAAGTGCTTCTCCTTCAACATCCTCGGCAATAATCAAAAGTCTAGAACCACTCTGAACGATCTGCTCAAGAAGAGGTAAGATTTCCTGAATATTGCTGATCTTCTTATCTGTAATAAGTATATAAGGATCATCAAGAGAAGATTCCATCTTTTCAGTATCAGTTACCATGTATGAAGAAATATATCCTCTGTCAAACTGCATTCCTTCAACCAGGTCAAGCTCTGTCTGCATAGTCTTGGACTCTTCAATGGTAATTACGCCATCATTAGAAACCTTTTCCATTGCGTTAGCTACCATCTCACCAACTTCATCATTACCTGCAGATATAGCCGCAACCTTAGCGATCTGATCCTTGCCCTTAACCTTCTGGCTCATCTTAACAAGAGCTTCTACTGCTGTATCAGTTGCTTTCTTCATTCCTTTTCTAAGGACAATGGGATTAGCTCCTGCTGCAAGATTCTTAACACCTTCGTCAACCATAGCCTGAGCGAGAACAGTTGCTGTTGTAGTACCATCACCTGCTACATCATTAGTTTTGGTTGCTACTTCTTTTACAAGCTGTGCTCCCATATTTTCATATGGATCCTTAAGCTCGATTTCTTTTGCAATTGTTACTCCATCATTAGTGATAAGAGGAGCTCCAAAAGATTTATCGAGAACTACGTTTCTTCCCTTAGGTCCTAAAGTTACTCTTACTGTATTTGCAAGCTGATCGACACCGCTCTGAAGAGCTGAAATGGCGTCTGATCCAAATTTAATTTCTTTTGCCATAATAATTACATCCTTTCAAAATGTTAAAAATAATCAAAAACTTATTACTCAACAACTGCGAGAATATCATTCTGACGAACGATGATATAATCTTCGCCCTCAAGTTTGACCTCTGTTCCTGAATACTTGGAATAGATGACCTTCTGGCCTGCTTTAACCTGCATCTCGACTTCTTTTCCATCAACGATTCCGCCAGGACCTACAGCAACAACAATTGCTTCCTGTGGTTTTTCCTGAGATGCTGATGCGAGAATGATTCCTGATTTTGTTGTCTCTTCAGCTTCGCACTGCTGCAGAACGACTCTGTCTGACAATGGTACTAACTTCATAAAAATGCCTCCTTTTAAGTTAATTCTATGAAATATAATTTCAAGAGATTATTAGCACTCATTTTCTTGGAGTGCTAATCACTGTTGATAATAATAATTTTATTAGATTAAAGTTGCAAGTAATGCGATCAGGCAATATTCTGCATGTATTTAAATTTATCTTGTTTTTGCTCTCTTTTACTAGCTTTTCCTCTCGCTTAAAAATATATATGAATGCTTTTGTTTTTTTATATTAAAAAATCGTATTATATGTAACAGTTCATGGTTTAGTCTTTATAATTTTATAAAATTAAGATATTATAAAAGATATGTTAATAACATACTTTCTATATAAATAAAAGCTAGAATTAAAAGCCTAAACAAAGGGTAATAGATCAAATAAGCGAAAAAGATAAAGCATAGGAGAAAATATGGCAAATATCATAGATTATCTCGATTGGCGAGACGACATTAGTTTTACAATGTCTCCATTTAATGATATTGACAATCTTGTTCTATCCGCAATTACATATACACCTCTTGATGAGATATGTAATTCATTGACAGATAATGAATCTATTTCTCTTTCAAAGGCAGCAGCATTATACTTTAAAAAAAATCCTATTGAAAATATTCCGGAAGAAGAAAAGCATTTTTTACGATCTGCCTTTCTATTAAAAAAGGCTTCAAACACAAAGAGATTCGGTAAAATTCGTATTACCAATTATATTAATGAGATAATTCCTGAATCAGAAGTTCAATTTTCAGCAATGACATTTATTCTGCCTGATCATTCAGCATATATTGCTTTTAGAGGTACTGATCAAACCATTGTCGGTTGGCAGGAAGATTTTAATATGAGTTTTAAGAATCAGACTTCCGGTCAAATAATGGCTGTGGATTATATCAATAAAATTGCTGTGAATTTTAAAGCAATACGAGTCGGCGGACATTCAAAAGGTGGAAATTTTTCTGTATATGGTGCTGCATTTTCAAATAGCTCTGTACGTGATAAGCTGATCAATATATATTCTAATGATGGGCCGGGTTTTAGAGAGGAAATTCTGAGCAGTCCTAAATATATTGGTATTTTAGACAAGATTATTTCAATTATTCCTGAACAATCAATGGTCGGTATGATCCTTGGAAATGAATACAATCACAAGATTGTTCGAAGTTCCGCCAACGGAATGATGCAACATGATGTCTTTTCATGGCAACTCATAGGTAATAATTTTGAAACTCTTCAAGAACCTGGTGTATGGTCAAAAGTTTTCAATGGAACATTAAATGAATGGCTAAAAGGTGTATCTGATGAAGATCGAGAACAGTTTGTAAGCATAGTTTTTAATTCAATGGCAGAGGAGGCCGGATCTTCAGCTAGTTCTATACCCGATAGTGGAAAAATAATTATGGCAATTGGAAAACATCTAAAGGATCTTCCTAAAAACAAACAGACTCTCTTTTTTGACATTTTGTCAAAGCTCGCTAAAAGTTGGAAAGAAGCTCTTACCGAGAACTTTTCTCTGCCATTCTAAATATTATTAAGGAGTAATAAATTGAACAACAAAAGAAAAATACATTTAAACAGACTATTTCAGATTTTATATCCACTTTTGATCTATGCAATAATATATCAGGTATCCGATGGAATATTTGGATTGCTCTTGCCCCAAAATGTCGGAGATTTATTACCACTTTTTTTCGCAGCAATCATAACGTTTCCCTTTATAATTGTAATATATAAAAAAGTGCCAACCATTAAGGCTGACAACATTTTTTCTAAACAAGATGCTATTAGAGATCTGTCTCTTATTTTAATAACTGTAGTTATTGGGATCATTCTAAATATACTGATTACAAAACTTCCATTTATGGCAGATTCTACTACATACAAAAATGCAAAAGATACATTGAATGACGGAAGCATGTTACTAAAAATACTGACTACCGTAATAATCGTACCAATATTAGAAGAAACTCTTTATCGCGGAATTATTGCCGGACAATTAAATATCATGTATGGAGAAAAAATCGCCGTAATTATATCTGCTCTTCTTTTTGGCATAATGCATGCTAATATCGTTCAGTTCACATATGCATTTTTAGTAGGTATACCACTTGGGTACACTTTTATTAAGACAAAAAAACTTTGGACTGCGATTTTATCTCATTCGATATTAAATCTATTCGTTCTAATAGTCAGCTTGCTATAAAACGCCGTAATTATGATTACTTTTAGCGTTTAGTTCCTCTTTGATTTCTTGCAGCAATATGGAGTCGCTCTAAGTGGACTTCATTCTTACCTACTTTAACAGCTTTTTCATCCCCCGGCTTAAGAATTGCAATTCCAACAATATCCTCTCCAGTTTTGGTATTCATTCCACGTACACCAAGAGCTGCTTTTTTCTTTTCCGGCACATCAGCAGCCTGGAATCTAAGGAAATATCCATTTTCTGAATATACTGCAACTGTATCATCAGGATTAATGATCTGAACGATAATCACTTCATCATTATCTCCTAATTTCGTAGCCTGGGATGTCTTACGTGTTACATCAAAGAGCTCTCCATCTACCATCTTGATCAAATTATCTTTGGTTCCAAAAAATACTTTTTTACCCTTTAACTCATTAATAGTTTCGATCAGCAAGATATGCTCAGATGCCGAATCAAAATTACTGATATTATCAAGCGGTAAGCCCTTTTCTCTGAACTTTCTCTGGGGAATATCGAGAACCTTGACAATATATTCATTACCCTTGTCAGTAAAAATCGCCAGTCTGTCTATATTCTTACAGAAAATAACATTCTTTGATTCTGCATCAGCGGCTTCTTTATTTCTCTCATAGGTAGGAACATCTATTACTTTTACATAAGCAAATCTATCGAGCAGAATCACAACATCCTCTTCTTCAATCGGCTTCTCTTCAACGATAACCTCTTCAAGATTACAGATTTCTGTCCTTCTTTCTCTTCCAAATTCTTCTTTATATGCCTTTAGATCCTTGATAATAACCTTAGCCATTGAGCCACGATTCTCAAGAATCTCTGAGTAATTCTGAATGTTCTTCATGGTTTTCATATAATCACCACGAAGCGCATCTATTTCCAAACCAATTAGTTTATATAAATGCATCTCAAGAATTGCATCAGCCTGTCTATCTGTAAAAAGCAGGTACTGAGCATCTTTTTTAGACTGTTCACTTTTAAACTTAACATTATCGATTATGCCCTTGGTAAGGCATTCCTTCGCCATCTTTCGATCCTTGCTTCCTCTTAGGATCTCAATAATCAGATCGATTACATCACAGGCCTTTATAAGACCTTCCTGTATTTCCTTTTTATCTCTTTCTTTTCTTAAGAGATATGTATATTTTTTTGTTACAAGTTCATACTGAAAATCAACACTATGCCTTATTATCGGAACGATTCCCATTGTCTCAGGTCTACCATCAACAACTGAAAGCATATTTACACCGAATGTGTCCTCGAGCCTGGTTTTCTTATATAGAAGATTCTTGACATTTTCTACATCAGCACCTTTTTTAAGTTCAATTACAATTCGTATTCCCTCTTTGGATGACATATTCGAAATGTCAGTTATATCATTGGTCTGATGACTTTCGGTTAGGTCATACACATCATTCAGAAATTTTCCAATATTTGCACCTATCATTGTGTATGGTATCTCAGTTACAACAATATTGGTTCTGCCATTTTTACCTTTTTCAATCTGAACTCTGCCTCTTATTCGGATCTTGCCCTCGCCGGTAGAATAAATGCTTAGAAGCTCATCCTTGTTGGCAACGATTCCCCCTGTTGGGAAATCAGGGCCTGAAATGATTTTCATCATATCATCTGTATTAATATCAGGATTCTTCATGTATTCAATCACACCATCTATAACCTCTGATAGATTATGAGGTGGTATACTTGTAGCCATTCCAACTGCAATACCTTCAGCTCCGTTTACAAGAAGGTTAGGTATTCTGACAGGAAGTACTTCAGGTTCCGTTTCAGTCTCATCAAAATTAGATACAAAATTGACAACTTCTTTATCAAGGTCACCAAGATAAGCTTCTTCAGTGATTTTCTGAAGACGAGCCTCCGTATAACGCATTGCGGCAGCTCCATCGCCCTCTATTGAGCCAAAGTTGCCATGTCCATCAACCAGCGGAAGCTCTTTTTTGAAATCCTGAGCCATAACAACAAGTGATTCATAAATAGAACTATCGCCATGGGGATGATATTTACCCATGGTATCACCTACAATACGGGCAGACTTTCTATATGGCTTGTCAGATTTGATACCAAGCTCATACATGTCATATAATGTACGTCTCTGGACGGGTTTTAGACCATCCCTTACGTCAGGAAGAGCTCTTTGAACAATAACACTCATCGCATAGTCTATATATGATTTCTGCATTTCCTCAGAATACTCTGAAAATACTATTCTCTCAGGAGTAGCCATTTATGAATACCTGCTTTCCATTGTTTCTATTATTAATTAAATCTATTTTGCAACTACTATTTATTACATCAAATATCTATTTCAGCATCTGATGCATGGTCATGAATAAAGTCCTTTCTAGGACCTACATCGTTGCCCATAAGCATCTCTGTTACATCAGAGGCCATTCTTCCGTCCTCTATACCGATCTGTTTCATGACTCTGCTATCAGGATTAAGCGTTGTTTCCCAGAGCTGGACAGCATCCATCTCTCCAAGACCTTTATAACGCTGTAGCGTAAAATCTCCCTTATGGGTTCTTCTGTATTTTTCAAGCGCAGCATCATCATATAGATACTCTCCCTCTCCCTTTTTAGGCATAACCTTATAAAGAGGTGGCATTGCAATATAGACATGACCTTCATAAATAAGCTCAGGCATAAATCTATAAAAAAGAGTAAGAAGAAGTGTTGATATATGAGCACCATCCACATCTGCATCTGTCATAATAACGATTTTATCGTATCTTAGCTTTGTTATATCAAAATCGTTACCATATCCTTCGGAAAAACCACATCCAAAAGCATTGATCATAGTCTTGATCTCAGCATTCTTTAAGATTTTATCTATACTGGCCTTTTCTACATTAAGAATCTTACCTCTGATAGGTAAAATAGCCTGATACATTCTGTTTCTGGCCGTTTTAGCTGAACCACCGGCAGAATCTCCCTCAACAATAAATACCTCACATTTTTTGGCATCCCTGCTTTCACAGTTTGCCAATTTACCATTTGAGTCAAATGAAAATTTCTGTTTTATCAGTAGATTTGTTTTTGCTCTTTCCTCTGTTTTTCTGATTCTTGCTGCTTTTTCAGCACAGGAAAGAACACTTTTTAAAACATCTACATTTCTGTCAAAGTATAGCTGTATCTCATCATTTGTAACCTTGCCACATGCCTTGGCCGCATCAGGATTATCTAGTTTTGTCTTGGTCTGTCCCTCAAATCTGGGGTCTGGATGTTTAATGGATACAACAGCCGTCATCCCATTTCTAAGATCAGCTCCTGTGAAATTAGGATCTTTATCCTTTAGAACACCTATCTCTCTTGCATAGTTATTCATGACCGTTGTAAATGTAGTCTTGAATCCTGTTAGATGAGTGCCTCCCTCTGCATTGTATATATTATTACAAAACCCCAAGATATTTTCATGAAACTCATTGATATATTGAAAAGCAACTTCGATCTCTATTCCATCCGAAATTCCTTTATAATAAATTACAGGTGAAACCACTTCAGAATTGCCATTGATATCTCTCACAAAACCGGTTATTCCCTCAGGTTCATGGAAGATTATCTCCTCAGGTTCTTTCGCTCTTTTATCTCTATATATAATTTTAAGGTCAGGATTCAGATAAGCAGTTTCGTGAAGTCGACTCTTTATTTCATCTTCTTTAAATACTGTTTTTTCAAAAATTTCCGGATCGGGGAGAAAATTAATCTCTGTTCCTCTTTCCTTGGTCTTACAAATAACTGGAAGTCCACCGTCTACGAGATCTAAGGCAGCAATACCTCTCTCAAAATAATCATGGTAGGTCTTACCATCACGGCTTATCCTAACATCCATATGGGTAGATAGAGCGTTTACAACAGAAGATCCTACACCATGGAGACCACCACTGGTCTTATATGCTGTATCATCAAACTTGCCTCCTGCATGAAGTGTAGTAAAAACAACTCTTTCTGCAGGTATTCCAAATTTATTGGTTCCAACAGGAACACCACGTCCATTATCCTTTACAGTACAAGAACCATCTGCCAAAAGCGTTACTATGATAGTGTCGCATTCACCGGCCAAATGTTCATCAACAGCATTATCTACAATCTCATAGATAAGATGATTAAGACCTTTTCTGGATGTAGAACCTATATACATTCCCGGCCTTTTTCTCACCGCTTCTAGTCCCTCAAGGACCGATATGCTGTTTTCATCATATATCTGCTTAGCCATATATTCCTCCGCAGTAAATTGCCTCCGTATCGGTAAGACCCAATACAGAGGCATATGTTTTTTATTTCCTCTTATGATCTAATTCCAGTCAAAGTTTCGCGTATCCGTACCCATTAACCATTGCTTCAATAGGAATCTTTTTCTGGCACATTGGACAATCTGTAGGTGAATAAGCCTGATAGCCAGGAAGATCCTCTCCATCAAATATTGTATATACCTTAACTCCGTATACTTCATCTACTGTGCTGAAAATCGATGCAATACCGCATACCTTTCCACCATAATATCTTATGCATTCAATCATTCTTTTTACAGTTGTTCCTGTACTTATTGAATCCACAAGGATAATTACATTTTTGCCGCAAATAGCGAGTCTATTATTTTCCCTGAACATAAACTGATGAATACTATTTTCCTCAGGGCAAACCACATATTCAGTTTCATGAGCATTATTTGTTATGAAACCACCTTTTTCAACTTCTTCACCAAGGAACGCACCTAATACCTGAGTCTCATCCAGGCAAACTATTGAATCAATAGACTCTATCCTATTGACCATTCGTTCCCTTAGAAATTTTGCAGCTTCCCTTGCCTCACTTACACGCACCTTGATACGTGTAACATCAATATAATAATTGATATGAGATTGGCTTGTGGCAAAATGACCCTGCGCCGCATTAATCGTAACACTTTTGTCGTTTCTAGCATAAAACTTCATCAATCTGTCCGAAATGCTTTTTTCCATGGCAATACTCCTTTTTTAATTTATACCGGTGGAACCAAAACCGCCTCTTGATATTCCGGAGAGTTTGTCTGTTTCTGTAAACTCCAGCGCAGGCTGATGTTTCAATATGCGAAACTGACAAAGTCTGTCATTAATATGAATATCCACATCTTTTGTTGCCCATACAGGCATCATTATACGATCATCATCACCGCAGTAACTCTCATCAACAACACCGAGAGCATTGGTTTGAATCAATCCAAAATTTTTAAATGTAGAGCTTCTGGCAACCACAAGCATCTCATACCCTTCAGGAAGTTTAACGGATATTCCAAGATCTATCAGTTTAAAATCTCCCTTTTTAAGTGAAACTTCTTCTGCCACACGAAGGTCTACCCAATCCGATTTACCATCTATATATCTAAGTTTCTCAATCTTATCTGAATGATATTTTATTAGTATTTTTTCTCTATCTGACACATTAACTCCAAATCAATAACCTAAACAAACATTCTCTTTTTATGATACCTTTTTTTAAGCTCATAAACAAGAACAATTTACATATAACAAAAAATGCTGTAAATACATTACTTCCAACCCATAATCTCTATTTCTTTCTTTTTATCTCTGGTCATAAGATTAAGCACTTCCGTTCTAGGATCCTTGTCTTCAAACAATACCTCATTGACCTCTTCAATGATCGGAAGTTCAACCCCGTATTTTTCTCCCAGAGCTTTGGCGGCCTTGGCTGAATAGACACCTTCTACAATCATGGCCACTTTTTTCATTGCTTCATCTGCGCTCATTCCCTGGCCTATCAGTTCTCCAGCTTTTCTGTTTCTTGAATGTCTGCTCTGGCAGGTTACGATCAAGTCTCCGATTCCTGATAATCCGTTTAGAGTCTCACTTTCTCCGCCCATTGCAACAGAAAGTGCTGTGATCTCCTTGATACCTCTTGTAATAAGAGCTGCCTTGGCATTATCTCCGAATCCTAAACCATCTGACATTCCAGCTGCCAATGCAATAACATTTTTTAGAGAAGCTCCAATTTCAATGCCTGTTACATCAGGACTTATATATACTCTAAAATTTTCATTCATAAAAAATTCCTGAGTCATAACACATAACTCTTTATCTTTTGATCCAACTACAACAAGGGTAGGGAGTGACTGTGCAACCTCTTCTGCATGGCTTGGCCCACTTAATACTCCGACTCTTACTCCTTCTCCCAATACATCCTGCAGTATTTCAGTCTGATTCATAAGAGTGCCTTCTTCAATACCTTTTGTAACTGTAATAATCTTTTGATTAGATTTTAAAAACGGCTTAAATTTTAATGCTGTTTCTCTCGTTGCCTTTGAAGGAACAGCAAAGACAATAAGATCCTTATCTGTCACAGCCTCTTCAATATCAGATGTATACTGAAGGTTTTCAGGTAATATTACCCCTGGTAATTTTGATTTATTTTCTCTTGTTTTTTTTAGTTCATTAACCTGAGCTTCTCTATAAGACCATAGAATAACATGATGCCCATTATTAAATAAGGATGCTGCAAGAGCTGTTCCCCAGCTTCCTGCTCCAAGTATAGATATATCTGCCAATTCAAGCCTCCTTGGGTTTGTTTGTATTAGGGTGAAACGAAAATTTATTTTCACGTCCATGCATCAGACGATCAATATTTCCATGATGTAAAAAAATTGCCAATAGGCATAAAAACATAATAATTATCAAGGCTTCTACCGCATATCCACCGCTAAATGGAAGGGCCCCTATACAGAAAAATACAATTGTCTGTACAAAAATCACGCCTGCCGTCATTATCGATCCTAATGATACAAACCTTGTAAAAATCACTGCCATAAAAAATACTGTAACCGCAACAGGTAGAAAGACCGGGCATACAACCGCCAAGAAACCAAGGCTCGCTGCAATACCCTTGCCACCTTTAAACTTAAGTATAACCGGGAAATCATGCCCCAGTACTGTTCCACACGCTGCATACATTCTAAGAAGAGACAGATTTTCTGGAGAATATCCCTTAAATACCATACTTACAACGACTGCTCCCAAAACTACCTTCAAACAATCGCAAAATAAAGATAAAAATCCAGGAAGAACACCCATTATCCTAAGGGTATTGGTTGAACCAATATTTCCGCTACCCTGCTTCCTGATATCTGTATTCCTAAGCTTCCCGTAAAAAAAGCCAAAAAGAATATTTCCAAAAGCATAGCCTATAAGTAAAGAAATTATTCTCTCCTGAATCATTCCTTTTCTCCTTCCCTTTCCCTTGTAATAAAATGAATTGTCGTACCTTCAAATCCAAATGAATCTCTAATTCTATTTTCAAGATATCTTACATATGAAAAATGCATTAGATCCTTATAATTTACAAACAATACAAATGTGGGCGGCTTAACCGAAACCTGAGTCGCATAGAATATCTTAAGTCGTCTTCCCTTATCTGTAGGTGGTTGTTGCATAGCGACTGCCTCAGATATGATTTCATTTAATATTCCGGTCTGAATCCTTAAATTGTTATTGGAAATAACAAGATCAATAGTTTCAAAGATTTTACCAGTTCTCTGACCTGTTTTGGCAGATATAAATATGATCACTGCATAAGGCATAAAGCTAAGTGTCTGATGGATCTTTTCCTTCATCCTATATATGGTTTTATCATCTTTTTCAACCGCATCCCACTTATTTACAGCAATTATTATACCCTTGCCTCTTTCATGTGCGATTCCAGCGATCTTGGCATCCTGTTCTGTTACACCCTCTGTTCCGTCGATCATCAGAATGACAGCATCAGCCTTTTCAACTGCAGCAACAGCTCTTACGATACTATATCTCTCAAGAATCTCCTTAATCTTGCTTTTTCGGCGAAGTCCGGCAGTATCAATGAAAATATAGTCCTTATTATTAAATCTTACCTTAGTATCAATTGCGTCCCTTGTCGTGCCTGGGATATCCGATACTATTGCTCTTTTTTCACCTGAAAGATAATTGACAAGAGATGATTTACCAACATTAGGCTTACCAATAATTGCGATCTTAGGTGTATCATCCTCTTCTGATTTTTTCGAATCGGGAAAATCAGATACCAATTTATCAAGAAAATCACCTAATCCAAGTTTTGATGCTGCAGAAATCGGAATTGGTTCACCAATTCCCAAATTATAGAATTCATAAACCAAAGCTCTCATTTTGTTAAAATCATCAACCTTGTTTACAACAAGAAGAACAGGTTTTTTACTCTTTCTGAGCATATTTGCGACTTCACTATCCGCATCTGTAAGTCCACTCTTTATATCTGTGAGAAAAACGATTATATCAGCGCTTTCCATTGCGATCATAGCCTGAGCTCGCATTTCCTTCAATATAAGATCGTCTGAATATGGCTCAATTCCGCCTGTATCTATAACCGTAAAACTCTTATCGAGCCAGCTACTCTCACAATAGATTCTATCTCTTGTTACTCCGGGAGTATCATTGACAATTGATATCCTCTCACCGGCAAGTACGTTAAAAAGTGTAGATTTACCTACGTTTGGTCTTCCTACAATTGCTACTATGGGTTTACTCATAATATAATCCTCTTAAATTCTATTTTATCTTCTCTTTAAGCTTATCCATTTTATCTACAAATACAAGTATTTCAGCCACAACTTCATAGAGTTCAGGCGGAATAGAATCACCTATTTCAAGTTTCGACAATGTTTCTGCCAGTGAACTATCCTCATAAAAAGGAATATCATTTTTTTTAGCTTCGTCAATTATTCTATCTGCAACATGCCCTTTACCAGCGGCAAGTATCTTGGGGGCCTCATCACCCTGATTATAGGACAAAGCCACAGCAGTTTTATTTTTTTTGTCCCTTTCCTCATCAGGCATTTAAATACCTCCAAATGCATTCTTTATAACTTTGATACGATTTCCAAGTATTGCAACCACATCATATCTGATAGATACTTCTGAGTCGATCTGATGTAGGGTTCTATAGTATGCTGAAACAATCAATATCTTTTTCTGCTTATTTCTATCTACAGCTTCCTGCGGCATTCCAAAAGATGCATCTTTCCTATATTTTACCTCTATAAAGCAAATAGTATCACCATCTTTTGCTATGATGTCAACTTCACCCTGACGACTGCGAAAATTCATCTCCAGGATCTCATATCCCATTTCCTTATATAGATATGCCGCAGCTATTTTTTCATATTTAGAACCTTTATATCTCTTATTAATCATGCTCTTACATCAAATGAAAATCTTTTAATATCATGACTCGTCGAATTACCCAGGCTCTCATTCAAGAATTTTTCAACAAAATTCTCGGGTTGCGATTCCTCTGATACCTCAATTTTGGAAGTATAACCTTTCTTGGCAAGTCTATCAATAAGTATATCTTTATTATCCATAACAAGCTTATATGATGAATCATTATCCATATAAAATTTTACTTCTGCATTTTTTCTGTTCAATTTGACTGCTATATCAACATTACCAAGTTTATCAAGTGACAGGTGTAGAAATGCAGTTAATGAATCACTGCTTTTGCCACCTTTTTTTCTTTTATCAGTATATACGTACAAGTCCCCGGTCGCATTCTGATTCATCATCTTAAGTGGTATCTGAACATAGGAATACATCTGATTAAGCTGATTGATAAAATCAACATTGCCCTTTGCCGAATTAATTGCATCTGATACAGGATTATTATTTCCTGAAAAGTTTTTTGCAATATTATTAATTGTATCGAGCTGTTTTTCAAGATTTTTATACAGTTCCTTAACCACATCCTTGGATGAGACCTGATCCGGATTTAATGACCAGTCTCCCTTCATTATATCAGATAAAATATTATTATATTCCTTACCTGAGAAAAAAGATTTCGCATGGTCTCTGGCTATTTCAGGATTATCTTTAAAAAAAGAAACGGCAGTTTCAAGAAGTTCTTTTCCGGAAACTGTAGGCTTTAAATTACCATTTTCATCAAAAATCTGTTGATTGGAATCTCTAAATCCCGGAAGCTTCGATAACTCATCTGACACTTTAACCATATCACCTGATAGATTTGATTTTTCCAAAACATTATCTGTATTAGATTGTAATGTTTTAGATGCTGAATCTTCTGGCTTATTCTCAGCAGAATCATTAATTATGATCTCATCTGCAATATTAATATTACTTTCAGATTTTACAGGTTGATTGTTTACAGTCTCTTTTTCCCCATCAACATTGTTAGTAACAATCACATTGCCCTGCTGTTGAAGCGCAGATGTAACATCTTGTTTACCTAAAATAGTTGTAGCATCTACTGTATCTGATCTGGTCTCGGTTAAAAGACCTGTCAGATCTTTATTTAATACATTTTCAGAATTCTGATCTGTTTTGACGCCATCGGTAACACTCTCTGATAGATTTACAATCGTGTCAACACCACTGCCTGTTGGCAAAACATTTTTACCATTAGATAGCTTATCAAGAGATGACAAAATGGTATTCTCAAAATCAACAATAGACTCACCTGACATTCCTGATGATTCAAACATCTTTGAAATAGAAGACGTAATATTATCAGCTTCCTTTAGAAGTGCATTATTGTTCTCTTCCAATCTCGTAAAATTAGAAATGTTATCAGGCGTAATCTTGATTCCCATTTTATCCATATTAATTATGGTTGAAATATCAACAGACGAGTTAGTATTAACAATTCTTCCCATTCTCCCGAGATTATCTGCATTTATAGAAATGCCATTATTCATCATCTCTTTTACAAGCGAGAGATTATTTGCTGTAATAGGCAGACCTGCATTTTTTAGAGCATCGTTTAAGATCGGATTACTAAAGTCATCATCTGGCATAGGTGATATCTTTATGGTTCCGCCCTCATTGGACCTGACTTCAAAGAAAACAGACTGTCCCTGATTCATAGGAACAGCTCCTTCTATTCTTGCCATCAGAGTCTTACCATTCGAAAGAGAAATCGTAACCTTATCATCTTTTATATCTGAAACTGTTCCTTCAAATACCTCACCCGGTTTAAATGATGACAAAGATGTATCTCCTGACTTAGTTGATTCTGCAAATCTTAATGAAGCAGTAGCAGTATTTTTATTGCCACCGTTTACATTTTGACCGCCTAATTGTCCAATCATGTCGGAAATAAGCATAATCTATTCCTCATTATTTAAAAATTTCAAAAAAGTCTTTCTATGAATCTCAGTTGGTCCATATTTTCTAAGAGCATCCATATGCTCCTTGGTTCCATATCCCTTGTTTGAAGCGAAATTATATTCCGGATATTTTTCGCTTAAACCTATCATATATGTATCTCTTCTGACCTTGGCCACTATGCTTGCTGCTGCAATTGATTGTGACTTGGCATCACCCTTAATGATATTTTCCTGAGGTAATCCCAGATCTTCTAGTCTGACCGCATCTATAAGGACTAATTCAGGAGCAGGCATAAGAGATCTAATTGCCATTTTCATTGCTTTTTTTGTTGCATTTAATATGTTGAGCCTGTCTATTTCAATATTATCTACCTCTCCAAATCCAACAGAAACAGCTTGTTCCAAAATTTCTTCCGAAACTTCTTTTCTTCTCTTTTCTGATACTTTTTTAGAGTCATTAATATATAAGATGGCACAATCTTTTGGAAGAATAACAGCAGCCGTCACAACAGGTCCAGCTAAAGGTCCTCTTCCTACTTCATCAACACCGCAAAAAAATTCATATTTAGCTCTGAATTCTTCCTCAAATTCTCGCATTTCATTGGTTCTTTCGATTTCTTTTTCAAGTCTTGTCATTATTTTACTCGCAAGGTTCTAATCAGGTAATAAATCTTTAAATTTTCCGAAAGGATATATCCTAACCCACGCTCGCCCAATAAAATCATCTCTATGTATATTACCAACTTCTTCAAAACGACTGTCCAGACTATTGTTTCGGTTATCACCCATTACAAAATATTCATCCTTGCCAAGCGTAATCGTCTCAGCTGCTCTGCCAGGATTATTTATTACTTCTCTACCATAGTTTTCATGAAGTACTGATCCATTTATATAGATCTTGCCATCCCCATCGATCTTAACTGTTTCTCCAGGTAGACCTATAATCCTCTTTATAAAGTAAACAGATTTGTCCATAGGATTTGGAAAAACTACAACTTCAAATCTCTTTGGATCACTTATCCTATAACTTATTTTATCAATTATAAGATTATCTCCATCATTTAGCGTTGCCTCCATAGACTCACCGCTTACTACTGTTCTCTGTCCAACAAACTTAACTATAAAGAAACTTATCAGTACTAAAAGTGAAATATAAAGAATAAGCTGAATTCCATCTCTTTTTTTATTTTCTCTTTTTTCGATTTCTTCTTCTATTGTCACTTTTTGCTCCATCTCTATACTTCAAAATCTTCAGGTCTCTCAAGAGATATTCTTCCAAGCTTACCTGTTCTGAATTCCTGAACCATAATTTCGCATACCTTGTCGATGTCAGGTTCTCCCTGCTTCAATAAGTAGCCTCTTTTTTTTGCCAACATTGCGAGAATCTCGTTATTATCCAAGTCTTCATCTATGTTATATCGGCTATTTATAGTATTCGGATAATTGCTTTTCAGGATCTTGATCAGATTGTCTGCCAATTCCCTGAATGGGATCAATTCATTTCTGATCGCAGATACAAATGCCAAATGTTCTCCTATAATAGGATCTTCAAATTTAGGCCAAAGAACTCCGGGAGTATCAAGGAAATCGATGCTTCCCTTTGTATGTATCCATTGTTTACCTCTCGTTACGCCCGGTTTATTACCTGTTTTAGCTGCTGACTTGCCAGACAGCATGTTAATTAGTGTAGACTTGCCAACGTTTGGAATGCCTATTATCATAGCCCTGATCCTGCTATTTCTTATGCCTCTTCGTTTATCACGTTCCAACTTGTCTACGCATACTTTTTCACAGTTATTTAAAAATGTATTTTTAAAACGCTTATCAAGCGCATCCATTGTCATAAACTGTATGTTTTTTTCTGTAAAATAATTTTCCCAGAGCTTTGTAACATTGGGATCCGCCAGATCTTCCTTATTAAGGATAATTAGTTTTCTCTTATTTTCAGTAAGCGAATCTAGTGACGGATTAATACTTGAATATGGGATTCGGCAGTCAATAATGGATACAACAAGGTCAATTAGCCTCATGTCTTCCTTCATCTGACGACGCGCTTTTTCCATATGTCCTGGATACCACTCTAATTCCATAAATTCCTCTTATAATCCATTAATCAGGGACGCCGAAATGCCCTCCGGAAATGTCAAACCACACTTTTCCTTTAATGCTATTTTTCGAAACATTTCCAATACTTTCGAAACGGCTGTCCTCACTGTTGTTTCTGTTATCGCCTAATAGAAAATATTCATTTTTGCCCAACATAATCTTATTTTCAGCAAGTCCACCGCTATCAATAGAAGGCATCTTCTTATTATCCGAATAAAGCTTTTTATTGATATAGAGCATTCCATCCTTTATAAGAACTGTATCTCCTGGAACGCCAACTACTCTTTTTACTGAAAGAGATGAGTGGCTGTCTCTAGGATCAAAGACAACAATATCACCTGCTTTAGGAGAAACAACCTTATATATAAATCTGTTGACCAATATATAATCATTGCTTCCTATGGTTGGTGACATTGATTCCCCGAGATTCTGTGTCTTAATGCCAAATCCAATTACCGTAAGATAGGCAAGAAGAACTATAACCAATATCTCGCATGCAAAAAAGAGGCATCTTCTGATTCCAACAAAATCAAAATGTTTTCTCCTTCTGTTAAAATCAAGACTGTCCTGTTTGTTTCTATTATTTTTTTCGTTTTCCTGTATTAATATATTCATATCTACTATTTATAAACTATTTGATGATAATATACAAGAATCGAGTAGACACACTACTCGATTCCAATAACAATAATTTTTTCATTCAAGCACAAATTGTATCATTATCTATACAAAAAGCAGCCACATTCGTGACTGCTTTCTACGTTTAAGATAAGAATTAGCGTGCTTCCTTGATCTTTGCCTTCTTGCCGACACGACCTCTGAGATAGTTGAGCTTAGCTCTTCTAACCTTACCACGGCGAATAACTTCGACTTTTTCAACATTTGGGCTATGAACAGGCCAAGTCTTTTCAACGCCTATACCGCTTGAAATCTTTCTTACTGTGAAAGTCTCACGATTTGAGCCACCCTGACGCTTAAGGACTACGCCCTCAAAAATCTGAACTCTCTCACGACTACCCTCGCGGATCTTATTATGAACTCTTACTGTATCACCGACATTAAAATCGGAAATATCAGATCTCTGCTCATTAAGCTCTATTTCTTTAATTACTTCACTTGCATTCATTCTATGTTCCTCCAACTTCTGACGTTCTTAATACTCTATGGTAACAGAGGACCGCCGGACTAAATTTACAACTCACATATACTATCATGATTAAGCATATAATGCAAGTTAAAAATACTGTTTACGCAGTTTTTTAGCCACATTCAGCTATCATATTTATATCTTATTGAATCAATAAATTCAATATCTTTTTTAGAAAGATCTGCACGCTCTAATAGATCTGGACGATTTTCAAATGTTCTCTCCAGAGACTTCTCATGTCTCCATTCATCGACTTTTTTATGATCACCTGACAATAAAATATCCGGGACTTTCATCCCCTCCCATTCATAAGGTCTTGAGTACTGAGGATATTCCAGAAGATTATTCTCAAAAGATTCATCTTCTGATGATTCATCATTATGAAGGACTCCAGGTACCAGTCTAGAGACAGAATCAACTATTACCATTGCTGCAAGCTCTCCTCCTGTAAGAACATAATCTCCTATAGATATGAGCTCTGCATTGATCTTGTCTAGGACTCTTTCATCAACGCCTTCATAATGCCCGCATAAAAGAACAAGATCTTCTTCAAGTGATAACTCATGCGCTATTTTTTGATCAAACGTTTTGCCCTGAGGTGACAGATAAACTATTCTTGGCTTGTGTCCGATTCTCTCCTCAATGCTCTTATATGCATCATATATAGGTTGCGCCTGCATTAACATTCCTGCACCGCCACCATATGGGTAATCATCTACGCTTCCATGCTTATCATTGGTATAATCACGTATGTTAACAGTATCAATACTTATTGAATTATTCTGCGATGCTCTGCCAATGATGCTTGCGCTTAATGTATCCGTAATCATCTCAGGAAAAAGAGTCAATATGTGAAAATTCAAGTTATAGATCCTCCAATCCCGGAAGAAGGTGAACTGTTATTATCATATTTTCTGTATCAACTTTAATAATACAATCCTTTATAGCCGGTATCATTAATTCTTTGTTACCATTCTTGACAACATATACATCATTAGCACCGGTTTCATATACATCCACCAACTTGCCCAGACTTCTTCCGTCATCTGTAACAACCTGCGAATCTATCAAATCTCCGACAAAGAATTCGTCATCTCCGAGTTCAGCCGTGTCTTCTCTATTAACAAGAACCTCTGTACCGTTAAGTAACTCTGCTGTATTTCTATCCTCTACACCTTTAAATCTCATAATGCAAAAATCTTTTTGAATCCTCGCAGATGCCACTTCATAGTTAGTCTCTGTTTTTTTATTTTTTAACATAACATTATGTAATTCAAGTAATCTTGAGGCATCATTTGATACAGGATGTACTCTTACTTCACCCTTGATGCCTTGAGCCTTACCTACAATACCAACTCTTAATCTATCATTCATTTTATTTTCCTCATATAGCCTACTTGTCCAATGATTATAACAATATTTTCATTAAATGTCTTGTTTCTCTTATCTCATCATCTGTAATCTGAGCCGTAAACCTACCAGATTATAACTGTGATATAAAAGCCTAACAAAAAATTGAGACAGGCCTAAGCCTGTCTCGGATTTAATCAGCTATATCAACAACAACATTCTTGTCTGTTTTTGATGCTGCAGCCTTAACTACAGAGCGAATTGCTTTTGCAATCCTTCCCTTTTTGCCGATTACCTTTCCCATATCAGAGGAAGCGACATGCAGTTCCAGAATGATAGTTCTACCTTCGTCACGTTCTGTGACGGATACTTCTGACGGCTCATCAACGAGTGATTTTGCTATAAATTCCACCAGTTCTTTCATCACAGAAACTCCTTCCGATACTTATTTTACGAGGCCGGCAAGCTTTAAGAGTTTCTGAACTGTCTCAGTAGGCTTAGCTCCGTTTGCAAGCCACTTATTAGTAGCTTCCTCATCGAAATGATACACGCTTGGATCTTTTGAAGGATCGTATGTACCAATTTCTTCGATAAAACGACCATCTCTAGGTGATCTTGAATCAGCTACAACGATACGATAAAGGGGTGCCTTTTTCTGTCCGATTCTCTTTAAACGAATTTTTACTGCCATTTTATGTTTCCTCCTTAAAATGTTTACTTATCGAGTCTTAAATCTATATATCAAACTGATTTTCAGCTTCGATACAACTACCTAGAAAGGAAAACGTAACATTCCGTTCTTACCCTTTCCTTTCATCATTCCGGGCATTTTTTTCATCATCTTTTTTGCCTCGTTAAACTGCTTGATAAAGCGATTCACCTCGGCAATATCGACACCGGCGCCCTTGGCCAGACGATTTTTCCTGCTGATATTCATAAGTGCAGGATTCTCTCTTTCCTCCGGAGTCATAGATTGTATGATTGCAGAAATATGTATCATCTTCTTGTCATCTACTGCTGATGATATGGCATCAGTCTGCTTTGAAGACATTCCCGGCATCATACCGAGAAGGCTCGTAATGCCGCCCATTTTCTTCATCTGCTCCATAGAAAGCAGGTAATCATTATAGTCAAAATCGGCTTTATTGACCTTTTTTGAAAGCTTAGCCATTGCTTCCTGGTCTATTGAAGCTTCAGCCTTCTCGATCAGGGAAAGAACATCTCCCATTCCAAGGATTCTCGAAGCCATTCTGTCAGGGAAGAAAACTTCCAGATCCGAAAGTTTCTCACCCATACCAGCATAATAAATAGGTTTTCCTGTAACTGCTCTAATAGAAAGAGCAGCACCGCCTCTTGTATCGCCATCTAATTTTGTAAGGATAACGCCATCAATTCCGACCTTTTCATCAAAGCTCTTAGCTACATTGACGGCATCCTGACCAGTCATTGCATCCACAACCAAGACTGTATCTGATACATTTATAACTTTCTTAACATCAGAAAGCTCCTGCATCATCTCTTCATCTACATGTAGACGTCCTGCTGTATCAAATAAAATTACCTTATGATTGTTTTTTCCCGCATAATCAAGTGCGGCACTTGCAATATCAGGAACTTTCATTGTCATATCAGAGTCAAATACTTTGACGCCAACCTTGTCACCATTGACTATTAACTGATCCTTAGCTGCAGGTCTATATATGTCCATTGGAACAAGGAGAGGATTTTTGCCTTTTTCCTTGATCTTGGCTGCAAGTTTTGCGGCTGTCGTTGTCTTACCTGCACCCTGAAGTCCAACCATCATAATAGCTGTAACAGTCTGTCCGGTTTCATATTTAAGTTCACCGGCTGTTTCTCCAAGGAGATTGATCATTTCCTCATTAACAATCTTGATGACTGTCTGTGCCGGATTTAGGCCATTAAGAACGTCATGTCCTATAGCTCTTTCCTGCACTTTTTTAACGAATTCCTTAACCACCTTGAAGTTAACATCTGCTTCTAGAAGAGCTAATTTTACTTCTTTAAGTGCAGCCTGAACATCAACTTCGGACAAACGTCCTTTTCCGCGAAGGGACTTGAATACATTTTGAAATTTTTCTGTAAGACTGCCAAAAGCCATTTACAATTCTCCGTATATTCTATCAAGAAGTTTTAAAATTTCTTCTCTGTCTATATCATTTTCAGAAAGAAGTTCCCGAATTTTTTGTATATCATCTTTAATAGAAAAAAATCTTCCTACGATTCCAAGCTTGTTCTCATATTCTTCAAGAATAGCCGTGGTTCTTTTTACATTATCATGAACTCCCTGCCTGGTTATACCCTCATTTTCGGATATCTCTCCAAGAGAAAGATCATTTAAAACGTAGTCCTCATATATTCTTTTTTGATGCTCATTCAGAAGCTCTCCATAAAATTCATAGAGATTTCCTTGTTTTAATTTATCTTCCATTCGATTCACCTTTTTTATTATACGAGGACAGCCCACTTCTGTCAAGTGTTTTTTCTTTACAGCAATGGGCTATATGTTTTATTAAAAACTGATTATTTCTATAAACTAATTATTATTAAATTTTATTTTTCTTTAATTTTTTAAACTTCTTTTTTTAACTTCTTTTTTTAAACTATTTTCAAACTTCTTTTTCTTTAAAAAGTGCTTCGCAGAAATCATCCGGATCAAAACGTTCAAGATCATCTACAGATTCGCCAACTCCTATATACTTTACAGGAATATAATTCAAAAGTGCAGATACAGCAAAGGCAATTCCTCCCTTGGCTGTTCCATCCATTTTAGTCAATACGATACCTGTAATGTCGCATACATCAGAAAATTCTTTTGCCTGAGATATGGCATTCTGTCCTGTTGTTGCATCCAGAACAACAAAAGTTTCTCTATGACACTCAGGGCATTCTCTTTCTATGATTCGATTCATCTTGGAAAGTTCAGACATAAGATTTTTCTTGTTATGTAACCTTCCAGCAGTATCGATCATTAATATATCTGCATTTCTCGCCTTAAAAGACTGGATTCCATCAAATATTACACTTGAGGGATCGCTTCCATCAGCTCCGCCAATTATATCCACGTCTGCTCTGTCTGCCCAAACCTCAAGCTGTTCTTTGGCAGCGGCACGAAATGTATCTGCTGCTGCAATAACAACACTTTTTCCTTCATCGTGAAATTTTCGGGCAAGCTTACCAATGGTGGTTGTTTTTCCTACCCCATTCACTCCAACAATCATAATAATAGATTTTTTATTCAAAAAATCATAAGCATCTTCCGGGACATCCAAAAGATCATTTAATATATCTATAAGAAGATTCTTGCAGCCAATTGGCGTTTTGATATTTTGTAGACTGACCTGTTCCTTTAATTCATCTATTATCTCTTCTGTTGTTGTGACCCCTAGATCTCCCATGATAAGCGTCTCTTCAAGACTCTCATAAAAATCATCATCGATTTTTGTATAACCTTGGAAAACGGTATCAACATCGTTTGCAAACCCATCTCTTGATTTTGTGAGTCCACTTACAAGTCTTTTAAAGAAACCCTGTTTTTCTGCCATTTATACTCCCCTCTATGAATCTAACTGATTTTCAATAAGATTAACTGATACAAGAACAGAAACTCCCTTTTCCTGCATAGTAATACCATAGAGTCTGTCAGCTTCATTCATAGTTCCTCTTCTATGAGTAATAATAATGAACTGCGTATTCTTAGTAAGTTTCTTGAGATACTGTGCAAATCTGTCTACATTGGAATCATCCAATGCAGCCTCGATCTCATCAAGAAGGCAGAAAGGAGACGGCTTGAGCTGCTGAATTGCAAAGAGAAGCGCAATTGCAGTAAGTGCTTTCTCTCCACCGGACATCTGCATCATGTTTATCAATTTTTTGCCAGGTGGCTGAGCTATAATTACTATTCCTGTCTCTAGGAGATCCTCTCCTTCTACTAGTTCAAGAGTACCCTTTCCTCCTCCAAACAAAGATTTAAATGATTTATCAAATTCTTTTTGAATATCCTTAAACCCTTCTTTGAACTGTTCTCTCATCCCGGTATCAAGATCAGATATAATCTTATGAAGAGACTCCTCTGCGGCTATTAGGTCGTCATGCTGTGTCTTTAGAAATTCATATCTCTCAGATACTTCTCTGTATTCTTCAATTGCATTGACATTGACATTACCCATAGCCCTGATTGAATCCTTAATTGTGGAAATATCCTTTTTGATACTCCCCGAAGCCATGATTTCCTCGTCCTTTAATTCCATGGTAGAATGTCTTGTGAGTTCGTATTCTTCCCACATGTAATTATTCTGGTAATCAAGTTCCTCTTCCAGTCGCTGGAATCTTGCCTTTAATTTATACAATTCCTTATCAAGCGAATTGATATTTTCTGTAACTTCAGCGCTCTTATCAAAAAATCCCTTATATTCATTGTTGATTCTTTCTTTTTCTTCAATGCTCTGTTTTCTCTTTTCCTCAAGGGCAACTTTTTTATCTTCAGATTCTTGGATCTTCTTCTTTATATCCTCGATCTCGCCTTTTTTCTTTTCCACCTCGTCTTTAGCGTTGTCAAATACACGAGCTAATTTACCGATAGCTTCTTCGCTCTTTTTAATCTCATCTTCTAAACGCTGAATATTTTCTTCGATGAACGCCATCTTCTGAATAGCATTTGACTCTTCTATTCTTATAGCTGAAAGCTGGCTAACCAGTTCAGGTTCGCTGCCTCTTGAACTATCAAGTTCCTCTCGAAGTGATATGATCTCAGAGTTAAGTTCTTCCTGCCTGATTTCATATTCAGCTATTCGTTTTGCAACGTCTTCTTTGCCAGATTCAATATCCTTTAATTCTCTTTCAATATTGAGCTTTTCGTCGTCAAGAGAATTAGCTTTTTTTAGATGTATATCAAGGTTTTTAACAGCAATATCAAATTCCATTTTTGCTGTATTAAGGAGTACTGCTGTTTCTCTGGACTTGCCCCTTAATTCATCTAATTCATCCTTATTTAGAGCTGCTGCTGTAACTGCAGAATCATACTTAGACTTTATTTCATCAAGAGCCTCTGTCAGTTCCTTCATCTCAGCCTTAAGTTTATCTATTCTTCTGGTTCTTCCTAGGAGATTGTTTTTATCTCTGAAACGTCCACCAGAAATAGATCCACCCGGTCTTAAATACTCTCCATCAAGAGTAACAATATGTTCCTTATGACTATTCTTTTTTGAAAATCTAAGTGCACTGTCCATGTCTTCCATCACAAGCACTCTTCCAAGAAGATATTTTGTTACATCTGAGTATTTTTCGTCACATTCTATTATGTCAGATGCAACGCCAATAACTCCACTTTCATTTAATTCACCATTTGTAAATCTGTCTTCCTTGGGATGAACATTAGTAATTGGAAGGAATGTAGCTCTTCCTAGCTTATTATCCTTGAGGAATGCGATCATCCTCTTTGCTGTTCCTTCATCTTCCGTGACTATATTTTGTATATTACCGCCAAGAGCAGTTTCAATAGCAATTTCATATTTTTTGTCCACAGAAATAAGATCAGAAACTACACCTATAAGTCCAGGTTCTGAATTTTTATTTTCCATTACGCTCTTAATACTTCCGCCGAAGCCTTCATAGCGTTCTGCCATGTTAGAAAGAGCATTCAGGCTAGCCTTTACTGTTTCAAATCTACTCTTTTTTTCATTTAATGATATTGAAAGGTTCTTCCTCTTCTCTTCCCACTCTTCAGCCTTTGCAGCCACTATCTTCTCATTAGCAAGAATTTTAAGGTATTCCTCATTTGCACTTTTTAGTGCTTTTTCTTTATTTTCTTTATCAGATTTGAAGCTCTCTTCTTTTCCTCTTTTTTCAATCAATCTCTGTACAAGGGAGGCTTTTTTAATGTTTGCCTGTTCCTTCATTGTATTGAATTTCTGTTCTTCTGATTTTACTGAAGCGGTGTTTTTAAGAAGTTCTACTAGTTCTTCCTGATTTTTGGATACTGTATCATTAATGTTTTGAATCTTAATATCATAAACGTTCTTGAAATCAGATGCCTCTTTCAATCTGATCCTGATTTTTTCCAACTCTTTATGATTATTATTTTTATCAGCAAGAGACTGTTCTCTTTGTTTCTTTTTCTCTTCTTGTTCCTGGAGAAGAGTCTTCTTTCTCTCTCCAATGTCTGCACCATTGACATTTGCAGATTTAATCTGCTCTTCAAGAATCGAGATCTGATTTAAATACTTGTTCTTTTCCTCTAAAAGCTCATTTTCCTCGAGACGATATTCTTCTATCTTCTCACCGGCAGCATTAAGCATTTCTTCAAGATCACCATGATCTTTTTTAATCTTATCAAGAGATGCTTTTCTGTCTTCAAGATCACGTTGGATCACTTCAGCATTAGATTTGGTTGATTCCTTATCCTGTTCGATTCTTGTAACTTCATTCAAGTAATAATTAACATCAAGTTTCTTTAGTTCTTCCTTGAGACGCAGATAATTTCTAGCTGTTTCCGACTGTTTTTCCAGTGGTTCAACACGTTCTTCCAGCTCACGAAGTATATCACTGACACGAAGGAGATTATCATGTTCGCTCTCTAGTTTTTTTTCAGCTGTTTCTTTTCTCTTCTTATATTTTACTATTCCAACAGCTTCATCGAATAGTTCACGTCTCTCTTCCGGCTTACCGCTTAATATCCTGTCGATCTGACCCTGTCCAATTATAGAATATCCTTCTTTTCCGACACCTGTGTCGTAAAAAAGTTCCTGAACATCTCTTAATCTGCAAGGAGACTGATTGATCATATATTCACTTTCGCCAGACCTATATACTCGTCTAGAAACCGTGACTTCCTTAAAATCTACAGGAAGGGTATGATCAGAATTGTCCATGGTAATGGCAACATATGCAAATCCAAGTGGACGTCTATTCTCAGTTCCGGCAAAAATAATATCCTGCATACTGGCGCCACGAAGCTGTTTTGCACTCTGTTCTCCCAGAACCCATCTTACGGCATCAGCAACATTACTCTTACCGCTTCCATTAGGACCTACAATTCCAGTTATTCCATTATGAAATTCAAGAACTATTTTATTGGCAAAAGACTTAAAGCCTTGCATTTCAATACTTTTTAAATACATTTAGTCACCTATCTTTTTGAAGTAGCGTATGCCTTGCAAAGCAGCTTCCTGCTCAGCTGCTTTTTTTGATGAACCAGAGCCATATCCAATAATCTGTTTCCCGATTCGAGCTTCAACATAAAATACTTTTGCATGATCAGGGCCATCTTCATTAACAAGTTCATACTCAAGTCTATCACCATGTTTAGACTGAACAATTTCCTGAAGTGCAGTTTTGCAATCGTGATATAGTGTTTTATTTTCTATATCAGTAAGGATAAATTTAAGTATAAACTCCTTGGCAGGTTCCATTCCGCCATCGAGATAAATTGCGCCTATAAGAGCTTCCATCGCATCTGATTTAATGGACTTTCTCTTTCTTCCGCCTGTCTTTTCTTCACCTGATGATAATCTAATATATCTCTCAGTATCTATTTCATCAGAGCAATATGAAAGCGTCGGTTCGCATACAAGACTAGCTCTAAGCTTACTTAGGTCTCCCTCTGTATGATCAGGAAATCTATTGTAC
>JAGOLM010000034.1 GCA_017994075.1 Lachnospiraceae bacterium | reverse complement strand
GGTTAGAGTAGTTATATCTACCGCGAGTATTCCGGATAATGCAATTAATCTTGATGAGATATCTTCACTGTTTTTATTTAACCGTAGGGATTTTTTGCAGAACAATGTTATGATCAGAAATGATAAGGCTTTGAATTTCGTAAAACGACGTTCAGCAATGGAAAAAGCTATTAGAAATGCACTGGATAAGGATAAGCCGATCATATATTATCAGCCTATCGTATCTACAGATACAGAGCAATGTGTAGCTGCGGAGGCACTTATCCGTATCGATGATCCTACGCTTGGAATGTTGTCACCGGAAGAGTTTATACCTATTGCTGAGCAGGCGGGACTAATAGGGGATATCGGACAGTATGTATTTAATGATGTATGTCGATTCTACAATGACTATAGGCCTGACAATGCAGGGTTAAAGTGGATAGAGATCAATGTTTCTGCTCTACAGCTTCCTAATGATCAATTGTTTGATGGATTCTATAACTCATTGCTGAAATACGGTGTGCCTGTAGAATTTATCAATCTTGAACTTACTGAATCAGAAAATCCGGAAAACTCATCAATTAATATGGATACTATGAGTAAGCTCTATGAGAAGGGATTCTCATTTTCAATAGATGATTATGGGACAGGATATTCCAATATATCTCGTCTCCTGTCTGGATATTATGAGAATGTTAAGCTTGATAAGTCTATTCTCTGGAATAGTAGTACTGTAGCAGGAATGAAGATTCTTAAGGAGCTTAATTTCCTGCTTAGGGATATGAAGCTTACCATTATACAAGAGGGAGTAGAGACCGAGGAACAGCTGAATCTGGTAAAATCCCTTGGCACGCCACTGGTTCAGGGATTCTATTATTCCAAACCCATTTCTAAAAAGGATTTTATGGAGTTTTTGAAAGAATTCAATGATAAAACCGGTCCCTGAAAAGATAAGAAAATTTAATAGATAATGAAATAAAAAACAGAAATAAAAAACAGAAAAAAACAAAGTAAAAATAGAAAGACCGTTGGTTTAATATTTATATCCTTCAATCAATGAAGATATAAATGATCCAACGGTCTTATTATGACTATAATGCTTTCTTTCTTTGAATCTCAGCGAAATATTGTTTAGAACTTACTGACTTCTCGAACTTCCTCTGCGGCCTGTTTTACGGTTAAAAGATCGGAACCGCCTTCTGCCTCAACAGTAGCGGCAACAGCACCTTCAACCATAGGACAATCAGCCATCATGACTGTGTCAGAATCGAATTCGTCCAGAACCATTTCTGCTGTCATAACGGAACTTCCCAGATCCATGATTATCAGCACACCCTCAGGTGACATAACTGATGAAACAGCTTCCTTGATCTTCTCGTAATCGGTTCCATATCCTCCGTCACTTGTTCCGCCGGCAGTAGCAATAGGGCATTCTTTTGCCATGAGGCGACAGAAATCCAATACTCCGTTTACGAGCTTCTCACTGTGAGATACAAGAACTATTCCTACCATCAGGTATGACCTCCTTAATAAGACTCCGAGATTGCTCGGAGGATTACGGTAAACGATGTGGCACCAGGGTCCTGATGCCCGATAGATCTCTCGCCTAAATAGCTGGCACGACCCTTTGTAGCAATGATCGTTTTGGTATATTCGACACCATTTTCAGCAGCTTCGACACCTTTTTTCAGCATGGACGGAGCATCATCTCCGAATGCACAGGATTCTTTCATAGCTTCAAATGCGGGGATCATTGCATCCAACATGGTTTTCTCACCTTTTACAGCTTTGCCACGTAGTTGTACTCCGCCGATCCCGGCTTCCATAATTGATACAAAATCTTCCTGATCGATCTCATTCTTGTCAGCAACAACGGCACCTGCCTTCATAAAGGCAGTTCCGTACAAAGGCCCTGCAGAGCCACCTACGGTGGAAACTAAGTCCATACCTACTCTCTTCAGTATCGAACCTATGTCCTTACCGGACAGCGATGGAATGTCGGTTGCAACTTTTTGAAATCCTTTATCCATATTGATGCCATGATCATTATCACCGATAGCTGCATCCAAGTCTGTGAGGAATTGCTCATTTTCATGAATGGCATCGGCTATTTTTTGCAGTATGTTCAATACTTTATCTGAATCAGTCATTTAGTCTCCTTATAATTGTTTAAATGCCGGAGTGTCAGCCTGAGCATCGAGAAGCTCTTTGGTTTCAGCATCAAGCTTTAATAAAGTGATTGAGAAACCTTCCATCTCAAGAGAAGTCATGAATTCGCCTACATAGGTTTTGTATACATTGATACCCTTATTTTTAAGCACATCTGATACATGATTATTGACGATATAGAGTTCCATAAGAGGAGTAGCGCCACATCCATTTATCATAACGGCTACGTCGTTTCCTTTGTAATCAAGGTCTGAGAGGATCTTCTCTAAGAGCTCATCAACTATAGAATCAGCATTTTTCATTGTATCCTTACGAACACCGGGCTCTCCATGGATACCGATCCCGATTTCCATTTCATCCGCACCTATTTCAAATCCTGGTTTGCCGGCTGCAGGTACAGTACAAGGGCTGATAGCCATACTCATGGAACGAACGTTGGCAATTACTTTTTCGGCAACGGCCTTGACTTCCTGGAGACTTCCGCCTGCTTCGGCCTTGGCTCCGGCGATCTTATGTACAAAAACGGTTCCTGCTATTCCACGGCGACCTACAGTATATAGGGAACCATCAACAGCAACGTCATCATTGACTACGACTTCCTCGACTTCGATTCCTTCGTCTCTGGCCATATCAGCTGCCATTTCAAAGTTCATTACATCTCCTGTGTAGTTTTTGACTACCATGAGAACGCCCTTGTCGGTAGCAATATCCTTGATCCCGGCGTAGACCTGATCAGGAGTAGGAGAAGTGAAAACAGCCCCGGGAACAGCAGCATCCAGCATTCCATAGCCTACATATCCGGCATGAGCAGGCTCGTGTCCGGAACCTCCTCCGCTTATAAGAGCTACCTTACCTGTTTTCTTCTGGGCTCTTGCCAGTACATCAGAGTCCGTAACCCTTCTCAGATATTGAGGATGAGCCTTTACAAGGCCCTGGATCATTTCCTGCTCGACCTGACTTACATCATTGATGATTTTCTTCATATTACAGTTCCTCCTTATATATTTCTCCCCTGAAATTGTAAAAGGTGCCCCAGGATGTCATGCAACCTTTTATAATTATACATTTCATATTGTGCATATTCAATATTTTATGAGCAAAATATCTGAAAACATATGTGCAAATTGTATAAAAAACTCAAAATATTCTGTCTAAAGAGAAAATGTCAGAGTTGACAAGGAATTTGATTAGGAGTAATCTGTCGAGCAGGATTAGGAAAAAGAAGCGTTTCGATTAAACGTTGATTATGTCAAAGTGAGAAACTAAAACGTTGTTTTGGGTTTCCACTTAATAGGAGAGTAATATGTCAGTACAGATAATAATTGATTCAGCAAGTGATATTTCTGAAAAAAGAGCCAAGGAAAACGGAATAATCGTTCTACCGGTTCCTGTTCAAATAGATGGTAAGGAATATTTGTCCGGTGTAGATCTCAGCCCGGAGAGATTCTTTGAATTACTTAAAACCAGTGAAAATCTGCCTAAAACCAGTCAGATACCTCCGATAATGTTTGAGGATGCATTTAAGGATGCCTGCGAAAAGGGCGACGATGTTGTCTGCATTACTATGTCATCGGCACTTTCTGGAACATATAATAATGCAGTTCTTGCAGCAGATTCGGTAAGGGATGATTACCCGGATAGGGAAATTTTTGTTATAGATTCACTTCAGGCTAGTGTAGGAATTATCATTCAGGCACTCTATGCTGCGGAACTTGTCAGATTTGGAAACAGCGCAGCACAAACAGCAGAAGCTGTTACTAAGATGCAAAAGAAGATCCGTATAATGGCACTCCTAGATACTCTTGAGTATGTAAAAAAAGGCGGAAGAATATCTGGAGCTGCAGCTACTATAGGAGGCTTATTAAGCATCAAGCCTGTAGTAAGCATAGATGAGTACGGAAAATTAGTAGTAATAGGTAAGGCCAGAGGTTCAGCCAATGGACATAACCTACTAAAGATGAATGTCAAGTCAGACGGAGGAATAGACTTTAATTATCCGATCTGCCTTGCTTATTCAGGAGATTCTGATGATGTTTTGCAGAAATATATTATGGATAGCAATGAATTGTATGAGGACAGAATAGACCCAATTCCAACTGAGAAGATAGGGCCTGCAATTGGTACTTATTCCGGTCCTGGAGCCATTGTGATCGCCTATTATAAGAATGAATGATTAATGAATATTTCCTATCATTTTACTATATAGAATTATTATAGATAGGACGGGATTATACCATAGACGTTTTATTTCATAAAGCTGTCTATGGCTTTATAGAGTTCATCGAGTTCTTCCTGATCGCCACTTTTCACTGCATCCACGATGCAGTGACTTATGTGATCCTTGAGGATTATTTTACCTGTATTATTAAGGGCAGATTGAACGGCTGCCAATTGGATCAGCACTTCGCTGCAATCACGTCCGTCCTCTACCATTCTTTTTACGGATTCCAAGTGCCCCAAAGCTCTTGATAATCTGTTCAAAACGGCCTTGGTCTGTTTATGGGAGTGGATGTGTCCATGCCCTTCATGATCATGTTCATGATGCATACAAGCATCGTCACCATCTTCTATATAATGAATCTGTCCGTTTTCATCATGAAAATGAGGTTTTTCTTCATCATTATGATGAATGTGGATATCTGATGTCTTATCTTGATCTGTTATATTTTTATTGTCTTCCATGGTTAATACCATACCCCTATTTGTTATATATTTTGTTAGTGGTTTAAAAATAACACAAAAAAAAAGAAATTTCATCCCCCACCTAGGGTTGTATGGAAACTTTTACTCATATAGAATTACCTCTGGATGATTTTATCATGTATACATCAAGATAAAATAGATACATGTAGGCAAAACTGGAAAATATGAAACCCGCGGAATATTTCCCACATGTTGATAAAAAGAGGAGAGAGTTATGCATATACCGGAAAATTATCTGAGCCCGGCCACTTGTGCGGTAATGACAGCCGTAATGGTGCCAATATGGGTTCATGCAGTTAAGAAAGTTAATACAGAGATTCCTAAAAAGGATGTCCCGATGATAGGAGTAGGAGCAGCATTTTCATTCCTTGGAATGATGTTTAATGTTCCACTTCCCGGAGGCACAACAGGACACGCAGTAGGCGGCACACTTATAGCACTTCTACTAGGGCCAAATGCGGCATGTCTGGCGGTGACTGTAGCACTTTTGATACAGGCACTTCTGTTTGGAGACGGAGGAATATTATCATTTGGGGCAAACTGCTTTAATATGGCATTTGTGCTTCCGTATTTTGGTTATTTCATATATAGACTGATAGCAGGGAAGTCTGAGAAAAAATCCAGACAGCTACTTGGAGCAGCGGTTGGCTCATATGCCGGGATAAATCTTGCAGCATTCTGCGCAGCAATAGAGTTCGGTATCCAACCATATCTTTTCCATGATGCGGCAGGTAAAGCATTGTATTGCCCTTATACACTGAACGTATCAATACCGGCCATGATGATAGGACATTTTACACTTTTTGGAATAGCAGAGATTGTATATACTGTTGCAGTATATAGCTATGTCAAGACAATTGCGGCTAATAAAGTATCGGGAAATGTCGGGAAAATGGTTTCAGAAAATGGGATTGTTGATAATAGTCAAGGTGTAAAAAAGAAGCCGATATTTATTCTTATGGCCGTTCTGATAGCTCTGGTTCCTATCGGACTCTTAGCTCAAGGAACAGCATGGGGAGAATGGGGCTCCGATGAGATCATGAAGATAACCGGATTGTCATATGTCCCAGTTAAGCTTGGCACCGGATGGTCACTATCTTCTGTTTTCCCTGACTATACAATGGCAGGTATTCCTGATGCAATATCATATATTATGTCTGCGATCGTAGGTGTAGCCATAATGATAATCGTATTCAAGGTCGCATCATCATTAGTAAAAGGAAAAACGGACTATCAGGAAAAATGATTATAAAGGATTCTTACGTCCCAGAGTGGATGCTGCAAGAGGAAAAATATTCTCCTAAAATGGATCATGATGGATTCATGATCAGATCTCTGATGAAGATCATGTCACTTTTGTCAGAGTTTAGGAGTAATGCAGCACTTAAACAATCATACTTTTCTACAAGAGCGAAGCTTATAGCTACACTTCTTGTGATAATATTAGAATGTACGTCTACCAATATGTTTTTCGTATATATAATATTTGCAGTTGTGATGGTAGTGCTATCTACCCTTAATGGCCAAAGTATCCGTAAGATTATTGGCAGTGCAATACCGGCGGCAGTTTTTTCCGCCCTTATTGTACTGCCTGCTTTTCTTATGGGAAATCATAATTTAATGGTTACTGTAGTGCTTCGAGTATTTATATCAGTGACAATGATCGGAATAATGAGCAGTACCTCACAATGGAATGAGGTTACAGGCTCTCTCAAGGTATTTCATCTTCCTGACATTTTTATACTTACCTTCGACCTGACACTTAAGTTCATAATGATACTGGGTGACATATGCACGAATATGATGACTGCCATCAGACTTCGTTCTGTGGGTAAAAATAATCGAAAGGAAAGTGCATTGTCAGGAGTAATGGGCACTACGTTTCTAAAATCACATCAGATGTCAGAAGAATTATACGAAGCCATGATCTGTAGAGGTTTTGACGGAAAATATAATAGACGGAGTACAAGATTTAATAAACATGACATGATTATTTTGATAGTAATGATTATTTTAGTTTTACTTTTTATATTTTTAAATTTTATGCAGTAAGCATTAAAAATACCTTTGAAATTAACCTCATATGGTTAAAAACCGGGAGATGAAATGATTAATTGTAATGATATATGTTATGCATATGAGGGAGTGCCAGCTCTTCGACATGTGAGTTTTGACATTGAGGAAAAAGAATGTGTGATTTTTAGAGGACCAAATGGATGTGGTAAATCTACATTGTTTAAGCTACTAAATGGACTAATATTTCCAGAAGTTGGAACATACACTTTTCAAGGAGAACTTATAACAGAGAAAACTATGTCAGACCAACTCTTTTCTAAGAGATTTCATCAGACTGTGGGATATGTTTTTCAAAATTCTGATATGCAGCTGTTCTGTTCTACAGTTATTGAAGAATTGGAGTTTGGACCAAGGCAGATGGGATTATCAGACGAAGAGATCGATAGGCGATGTAAAGATGTAGTTGATATGCTTGGTATCGAGAATCTGCTAGAAAGAGCACCATACCATCTAAGCGGTGGAGAGAAAAAGAAGGTAGCGATCGGATGTATCCTGACAATGAATCCCAAGGTACTTATCCTAGATGAACCATTGGCAGGGCTAGATGACAGATCAAAAAAATGGTTGTCAGATTTCCTTCTATTATTTAAGAAAACAGATAAGACTATATTAATTGCTACACACGATAGAGAACTAACAGAACTTTTGGCAGATAGAGTTATAGAAATCGACGAAAATCATTTAGTTAAATCATAATATGATGCTTAACTTAAACACAATTCATTCTTATCTATATAATATTCAAAATCAATAGCAAACTTCATTGCATTTTTAGAAATTTCCATATATAATTTTAGCGTCAGGGGAAACTGCGAATTTACTGGATATGCAGGGAGGTGCGCTATTAAAAATCAGTTGTATGTTCGTATGCTTGGCGGATTCGACCTTGAGTACGACGATAAGAATATTATTTTGGAAAAAAGTAGCGCTACCAAGGTTAACAGACTGTTCCAGATGTTGGTATTAGAACCGGACGGAGTGCCTAGAAATGTGTTGATCCAAAATCTATTTACAGATGATGAAGGGGATACATCAAACAGCTTCAGAGCTTTGGTTTTTAGACTCAGAAAGAGACTTAGTGCTACCGGAATTGCCGGTTTCGAGTATATTAAGATCCAGAAAGGTGTTTATTGTCTGGACCAGACCTACGTTTCAATCAGATGTGACGCTTTGGAATTTGAAGAAATGATAAAAGAGGCAAAGGAATCCGATGAGTACAATAGGATACAGCTTCTAGAAAAGGCCTGCGAGATATACAGAGGGGAATTTCTCCCTAATATGTCTAACATTCCATGGGTAGTCACATATTCCGTAAGATTTAAAAATGAATACTTAAGTGCAGTCGAGATATTATGTGACTACTATAAAAAACATAAGGAATATAGAAAATTATATTCTATTTCTCATATTGCATCAGAGTTCTATCCATTTAGCGAAATGCAGATAAATGAGATGGAGGCGCTTATAGGTCTCAATAAAAAGAATGAGGCCATTAAATTATATGAAGAAACAGAAAAAATGCTTTTCGATGAGCTAGGGGTATCTATTCCTGGGAGCATGGTTGAGCTTTTAAGCGAAGTTGGAAAACAGATCAGGCACAATGCAGATGTCATTACAAATGTGAAGAAGAATCTGGAGACATTTAAAGAAGAAGAATCCGGTGCTATGTATTGTACTTACCCTAGCTTTGTAGATAGCTACAGGCTCATGAAGCGAGTCATGAAGAGGACGGGACAGAGTGCATACTTGATGCTTCTTACGATAACCGATGGTAAGGGATATGCCCTAAACGAGGGCAATCGCTTGAATGAATTATCAGGGGAAGTTTATGATGCTGTAAGCAAGTCAGTAAGAAGCGGAGACATCTATACCAGATATTCAGATGGACAATATCTTATTTTCCTTTTGGGGCTGACTCAGGAGGATTGTAATATTGTAATAGACAGGATCATGGACAATATGGCTATGCCATCCAGGAGAAAATATTTGCAGTGTCACATATCTCCTGTCAGTTCGGAGATAAGCCTGGATGATGAACTTAAAGCTGCATTTATGTATGGTGCCAAGAAGAGATAGAATCTGAACAGGGAGTGTAAAATGCCTATACCTAGAAAGATGTATAACATCCCGAGCGTGGTTCTTTTCAGGATGGGATCATTTGTAAATAATGATATAAAAGGAGAACTATATAATAGATATGCTTCGGATCACAAGGAGATACTGGGTGCTAAGGCACTTATGGATGGAATCGTCGATTTTGTAAATGGGATCAATTTTCCGGAGCCTACTGTGCGATATAGAGAATTTATACACTCTGACAGTGAATATGAGACCTATGATAAGGAGAAGCCGCTTTATAATATAGAAGAGCTTGGTGTCAATGAAGGTGGAATAGCTGATTTTTATATATTGATAGAGAGTAGAAATCATGCTAATTGGCAGGGGATGATTTATTATGTGGAACATGAAGAGACGGTTTCATTTCAATCAGAGGTTGAACTGATTGCCTATATTGTGAAAAAATCGAAGGAAACAATGAAATAAAAACTAAATAACTCAATTATGAATATTATATAATACTGAATATTTGATAAAAAAATAAAAAAAGTAATATAAATAATTATTAGTAATTTGTAACGTTTTGTATAACGATAGTAATAGTAGCATGTTAAGCAAGGAAAGAGTTTCCTTGCTTTTTTTATTTGCCGGAATCGTGATATTATCAGACAAAGAGTCATCAATCAGATCAGAGAGAAGATTTGATTGATTCGAAGAAGGTTTGATTTAAAAAAGTCAGAAAGGAAAAAACGTTGAGCAAAGTAGATGAAACATTTGTGGTTCACATCACCAATAATGAGAATGCAAGCTGGCAGGGCCAGGTAACATGGACGGATCCGAATGAGACGAAAAGTTTTCGAAGTGCGTTAGAGTTAATAAGGCTGATAGATTCTGTTGTCGGAAAAGAGGGAGAAAAATGATGAAAGAGCTTAAGAAGAGAGCTCTATCAATGGCTCTCACAATTACAATGATTCTATGTATATTTCTATGTATGTTTTTATGTATGATGCTTATTTCAGGTGGCAATGCCGGCACTGTACAGGCAGAATCTACGAATCAGCTTCCGACGATCGCAATGCCTTCGGATGGAGCCACAACAACAGTTCCTAACAGTAGTCCGGTAGCACCTGATCAGCAGAATACCGACAATGGAGCAGCAGTAAGTAACGACAATAATGAAACGACAACCGATACAGAAGAGACCATCAACGATGAAAATACGCCTCTTGCATCAAAAAGCAAATCAGAGAAGATCTCTGATGACAAGACACCTAAGGGCGTAACAAAGGATACATGCTATATCCACTGGATCATGCTTATTCTTACGGCACTTTTTGGAATCTACAATATAGTAAGAGTTGTAAAGGGAAACAAGAAAGAGTCAGAAGAAAAATCAAACAGATAATTCCTAGTATGATTTCAAAGGGGACGAAATGATACATTTCCCGGGCCAAGGTCAGGGGTATTAAAGGGATAAGGAGATCTGATTATGAATATGAAAATGTTAGATTGCATAACATGTGCGATCTTCGCAGTAGCAATGGTTATCCTGAATATTATGGGACACTGCACTTATGATCTTCCGGTTTTTATCGTTGGAATGATCGTTCTCGCCATTTCACTTTTCTTCACAGTTAAGAGAAACAGTGATTCTCAGGATCAGAACAATAATTAGTAACATAGCCTGTTTTTTGACATAGCATTTCGTAACAGATTTTGAATGTCAAAAGACAGGTTTGTATGTTATTATGAGTATACGATATTTGAATAGATACGTTGGACAGACATAGGCAGATAAAGGAGGCAGCATGCGTACTATAGTATATGGTTCATTAAATTATGATGATGATTATGAGATGGAACATTTTGTTAATCCGGGGGAAACAATAGCTCCTGTTTCTTATAAAATGGCAATGGGCGGAAAGGGACTCAATCAGGCAGTTTCACTTGCTATGGCAGGAATGGATACAGCAATGGCGGGTAGGATCGGTGTTGATGGATTTTCAATGAAGCAGTACCTAGATGAGCAAGGCGTGGATACATCATATATTGCAGTGGATCCGACAGGAAAAACCGGTCGGGCAATAATTCAGATTTCCGGCGGAGAGAATTGCATTATCTTATTTGGAGGAACCAACAGACAGATTGTTCCTGAAGATGTTAAAAACACTATTTCCCAGTTTGCTGAGGGTGATGTTCTCCTGATTCAAAATGAGATATCTGAATTATCCCTTATTATGACTGAGGCAAAAAAACAAGGAATGAAGATCGTATTTAACGTATCTCCGGTATCTGATTCTGTTACGGAGCTACCACTTGATCTATGCGATATTTTTTTTGTGAATGAAATCGAAGGAGCCTTTTTGGCAAAAGAGGAAATTAAGACAATAAAGATTCCAGAGACTACCGATTCAGGTAAGCCATATACTCAATCAGAGAAAAAAACATATTATAATGATAGACTGGCTGAGATTCTGTCCGATAAGTATCCTACTACCAAGATAGTTCTTACGCTTGGATCTGATGGAAGCTGTTTTATAGAAAATGGCAATATCATAAAGCAACAGGCATTTATCATGAAACCGGTTGACACTACGGCTGCAGGAGATACATTTACAGGATTTTTCCTGGAGACATATTTTAGGACTGGATCAGCCGGAGAAGCACTTCTGAGAGGCAGCCTGGCAAGTTCACTTGCTGTTATGAAACCGGGAGCATCCGAAAGTATTCCAAGTGCGGCTGAGGTAGACAGAGCATTGTCCATTATGACTGGGTCTTTTTCAACTAAAACTAAGTAAGATAAAATAAATATCCAACATGTTTTGTCCTATAACCCTTCATATAATTAATTATATCAAAATAAAAAAATGCACATATATGGTTAAATCATTTGTGAGGAGAATTATTGTTTTCATCATCCTTAAGGAAACGCATTCTTTCATTTTTATTGGCAGAGGAATCCCTGACCATGCTAAAAATATTCTTATCTAATTTTGGCATCAGGCTTTGCTTTAGATCTGTCATCTCCTGAGAGATTTTCAGCTGACAATCCGGACAATAACGTCCTTTATAAATCATGCTTCCACAGCGCATGCATTGTAGCTTGATCTTTGAACTGGGAGTAAGCTCGATCCGCTCATCTCTCAGCCACTTTACGATCTGCTTATGAACGACGCCAAATAATTCCCATAGCTTAGCTTCAGTTGTGCCGGGGTTATCCCAGAGATAGTCCTTTACATCTCGAAGGACTTCCTCTTCTTCCTTGCGGCAATCGGGACAGAGGTCATGTGTTCCAAACATATCCTCAAACAACCGATTACATTTTTCACATTGCTTAACCATAGAAATACCTCTGAAAATGCTTTCTTCTTCTAGTTAGAAATTATAGCATATACAATGTTATTAATGATCGATTTTGAGCAAACATTTGTAAAATAAGGCTAATTTAAAGAGTTTTCATCAATTATCCTTATCTCTTCCTCTGTAAAAGCAGATTTCTCGGAAACTCTTGCATTTTCTATGATCTGCTCAGGCCTGGATGCACCGATCAGCACAGAACATACATCACCATCTCTAAGAATCCAAGACAGAGCCATTTGAGCTAAGGACTGACCACGATCATTGGCCAGTTCATTCAACCTCTGTATCCTGGCGATTTTTTCCTCTGTGATATCATCTTTGTGGAGATATCTACCATCTCTGGCTACACGACTGTTTTCGGGAATGCCATGAATGTATTTATCGGTGAGAAGTCCCTGAGCAAGAGGTGAAAAGGCTATGATACCGAGTCCTTCTCTTGCGCATAGATCCTTGGTACCTTCCCGCTCGATCTTACGATCAAAAATAGAATAGCGACGCTGATTGACTATAAGAGGTAGTTTCATTTTACGGGCTATCTTAAGAGCGGCAGCAGTTTGCTCGCAGTTATAATTCGAAATCCCGACATAAAGTGCTTTCCCGGAACGGACTATCTGATAAAGAGCTTCCATTGTTTCTTCCAGGGGAGTGTCAGGATCAGGTCTATGATGATAGAAAATATCCACATAATCCAGTCCCATTCTCGTTAGGCTCTGGTCGATGCTGGCGGTTAGGTATTTCTTGCTGCCGTGGTCGCCGTAAGGACCCGGCCACATATCATAACCGGCCTTGGTAGTGATTATCAGCTCATCTCGATATTTCATAAAATCTTTTTGCATCAGGCGGCCGAGACTCTCTTCGGCAGCTCCATAATGAGGGCCATAGTTATTGGCCAGGTCGAACTGCGTGATCCCATTGTCAAAGGCAGCTTCGCACATAGCTTCCATGTTGTCAAAATTGTCTTTACTGCCAAAATTATGCCAGAATCCAAGAGAAACAGCGGGGAATTTTAGACCGCTATTTCCCACCCTGTTATATGCCATGCTGTCATAACGATTCTCATCGGCTGTGTAGTCATGATAAATATCCATAAAATACCTTCCTTTCGAGAAAACTCAGAATATGTTACATAGGTATAAAAATGTAAAAATTTAATATTATAATTTGAAACCTAGAACAACCCTAACATTTTTGATTTCATATTTTGCATCACTAAAAAGGTCATTTACTGTTTTTCCAATGGAAACTGAGCCCTTGGTCTCTACTTGAACCCCTCCGTCCACTATCATAAGGGAGTCGGGATCACTGTCATAGATATTTGGAAGATTGTTGTACTCGCTTAGATCTATAGGACGTCTAACAGGAGAGTCGGCCCCTATAAAACCAACATTCGTATACTCCGAAATAATATCTTTGGGGTACCATATAATAGGAATGCCAGATTTAAATACATAATCAGCGGCATCAGGATCTTTGTAGATGTTTTTTTCGGCTCCGGGAGTGGAATCACCTCTCCATAGAGCACCACCGAGAATATGGATCTCAGAAATATCTTTTTTGCAATCAGGGTCTGCCTTGAGCTTTGCTGCAAGCTCAGTCAACGGACCATTGCATACTATTTTTTTATCATTCATTAGGGATCATTCCTTTCGATCAGTTATAGACGATCAGTCATATATAATCAGTCATAAAAGTGACAGGCATTTACCAGCATGTCGACAAATGCGTCTCTGTCTACACCGATAGTGACGACCACATTAGGCTCACGGCCTGTGATCTTGCCGTCGATATCTCCAATAGTAGCTCCGCGACAGATACAATTGTCGGTTTCCACATCGATAACAGCATTAACATATTTAAAAATTTCAGGACAAAAAAGAACAGCTGCAGCACAAGGATCATGAAGAGGCGAACCTGTATAACCCATAGCCTCATGATGCAAAAAGAAAAAATCCAACCATCCGGCACAGACCTTGGCAACAGGATTATCGATCTCTCTGATCCGCGCCACATCTTCTGCATATATAAGAGCCTTTTCGGTAACGTCCAGACCGCACATGGTAACATTCAGACCGGAATCAAATACTATTTTTGCAGCCTCTGGATCAACTAGGATATTGAATTCGGCAGCCTGGGTCCAATTGCCAGTTGTGATCCCGCCTCCCATGATCGATACCCTTTGAATTTTGTTTTTGACATCAGGGTATTTCATGATAAGGTCTGCAACATCGGTCTGAGGGCCAGTAGACAGTATTGTTACTTCTTCTGAACTTTCGTCTATGATTTTCTTCATAAGGTCAGAACCGGACATATCTGATACTGGTGTCATCGGTTCAGGAAGAACAGGGCCATCCAGACCACTTTCACCATGGAAATTACCGGCGGTTATTAACTTTCCGCAAAGGGGAGCCTTGAGACCTTGCGCTCTTGGAGCGTCGATCCCGAGAAGGGCACAGATCCTGCCTGAATTATAGGTGGTCTTTTCAATGGTCTGATTGCCGGAAGCACTGATCACTGCTTTGATGTCATATTCTCTTGCTGTATTAATAAGAAGCCAGGCTATGGCGTCGTCATGCCCTGGATCTCCGATCAATATAAGTGGTTTTGCCATTTTGTCTCCTTTATTAGTTTTATATCAAGATTCAATAGGACAAAATTCAATTTTGCCTAGTATTGATTTTATATGTTGTAATTGTTATTTACAATAATTTTCGATGGTTCATCAATATATGGTTGTAGTGAAATGATCAGGCCACATCTAATGGATGGGGAGTGCTTGACTTTGCAATTGTACTGATTTTGTGGTAAAATGCACTTTGCATACAAAATAATACAAGAATACAATGCGCTGATACGACATACAACGTTTGTGAGGAACATTTCACATAAATGTATCGGCAGTAGAAGCATTTACAGAATTTTACAGGAGAGAAATATTGAAGATTTCAAGAAAAGCTCCCGCAAAAATTAATTTAAGCCTTGATATAACAGGGAGAAGACAGGACGGGTACCATCTGGTGAGAATGATCATGCAGACAGTATCCCTTTTTGACATTATCGAAGTTGAAGATGTTTTGAACCCGGAGAATAAAGAGCCGGGAGAAATAGTTCTTCATTGTGAGGATCATTCGGTTCCTACAGATGATAGGAATCTGTGTGTCAGAGCTGCCAAATTGATGCAAAGGGTCTATAACATCAAAGCTGGATTTGTAATAAACCTTGAGAAGCACATTCCATCGGCAGCTGGACTGGCCGGAGGTAGTTCCGATGCGGCAACTGTAATGATGATGATAAGAGACATGCTCTGCCCTGATATAACAGACGAGGAATTAAGAGATGCGGTGGTATCGCTTGGAGCAGATATTCCTTATTGCATTATGAAGGGAACTGCACTTTCTGAGGGAATAGGAGAGATACTGACACCTCTTAAGCCCATAAAGAATACCAAGGTTATTTTGATAAAACCTGATGTGGACATTTCCACGCAGACCGCATACAAGAATTTTGATAATGCCAATTATGTGGAGCACCCTGATACAGAGGCACTTTTGGATGCACTGTATAATGATGATATGGACGTTTTTTCGGAGCACATGGCCAATGTTTTGGAAAATGTATCTGCCGGAGAATATCCGATCATATATAAGCTGAAAAGCGAATTAAGGGAGCATGGAGCCTTTGGCTCTATGATGAGCGGAAGCGGATCTACAGTTTTTGGATTATACCGGGAAATTGATCATGCAGAGACCGCTTATTGTTATTTTAAAAAGAAATATCCGACATTACAGGTTTTTCTGACAGAAACAGTTTAGATAAAGGGAATAGGAGATATTTCATCCTATAAATTGGAAATGAGGTTAAATATGACAGAAGATCTTACACTTAATATGGAAGCATATCTTCCGCTAAGAGATGTAGTTTTTCATACACTTAGAGATGCGATACTTAAGGGCGAGCTAAAACCCGGAGAAAGACTGATGGAGATGCATCTGGCAGATAAGCTCGGAGTCAGCAGGACTCCCATAAGAGAGGCTATCCGCATGCTGGAGAAGGAAGGCCTCGCTGTCACGATTCCCAGAAAGGGAGCTCAGGTTGCCTGCATGACAGAAAAGGATCTTGAGGATGTCCTTGAACTAAGAGATGCTCTGGATGAGCTGGCAGTTACTGCAGCATGTGAGAGATGGAATGAAGCAGATATGGCATCTCTGGAAAAGACCATAACTGAATTCGAAGAAGCAGTAGAAAAAAAGAATGTCAAAGAAATAGTATCTTGTGATGAGTCTTTTCATGATGCTATATATAAAAGTGCCAAAAATGGTAAGCTTGAGAATATCATCAATAATCTTCGTGAGCAGATGTACCGATACAGATATGAATATGTCAAGGATAATACCGACTACTCAGTACTTGTAGATGAGCATAGGAAAATAATACAGGGCCTTAAGGATAGAAATAAGAAGTTCGTTAGAGAAATAATGCATGAGCATCTGGAGAATCAGATAGAAGCAGTCAGAAGGATAATCGTGGAGCAGAGAAAGAATAAGGATCAGTAATGGAACGGACCCCAGGTATTCTCGCCAAAATAGAGATGGATACAACAGTCTGGACATCCCGGACTGAGGCTCCTGAAAAGAACAATTACGTCTTTGACGGAAAAGTATATGACACTGAAGAACAGATACTGGTTCGCTTTTCACAGGGTGAGGTGAAGACATCTATCAAGTATAGATATAGAGATAAGGTACTTACCGTTACCCGAAAGGGTGATTATGAGACAAGAATGATATTTGATACCGGGAGCAAGACATCCTGTCATTATATGACGTCTCAGGGCGAGGTGGTAATGGATATTAAGACATCATCCGTAAGAGTCACAGGTGCCATGGATGTCACGGATAAAATAGAAGAAAGCAGTGACAAAACAATAAGCCTAAAATATTCTCTTATGGCCGGAGATGACATACTTGGCCGTTATGAAATGGTAATAAGGATAAAAAAGCACTGTGATCATTGACTGTCTTGCAGACAGTTCATATCACAGCGCTTTATAATTTGATCAAGAAATTAAATTACTTTTTCTTCTTACCCTTACCGGAATCTTCTGTAGTCTTCATATTATTGACTTTTTCAGTAAGTCTAGCGCGAAGACTCTTCTTTTTACCCTCGACAACCTCAGCCTTACCATGAAGTCCCTTTACTGACACAATGTAAAGACCGCTTACACGAGCTTTAACTTCCTTTTTAACAGGAATGGAATCAAAGATGGCTGCATCACATATAAGGTTCATAACCTTGGGACCTGCCTTAACCTTGACAATGGGGAGCTTGGAATTTCTCGCATACCAAGGGGTATTGGCAAGAACTGCGTCAGGAAGACCTGCGTTTTTCATCTTCAGCTTCTTTTTATCAATGACAAGAAGTGATACCTGCTGAGCTGTAGCTTCAATCTGAGCGTCCTGCTCGGCCTTTTTCTTTTCAGCCTTTTTTCCTAAGAAATAAAGAACTATCGTTGCTACAATAAGAATTGCCAGTAGAACGATCATAATAATCCAAATAGGTGACATATTCCTCCTCCAATTTAACACTAAGGGATTAACCATTAGCAATTTTAAAACTAACGAATATTTAAATTTACAATTAATATAATTGACAAACTGGGCATTATTTTATCAAATACTGTGTTAAATTGCAATGACATCACAGTATGTAAATAAGAAGAATTTCGAACAAAGGCACATACTTGTAGTTTCAATTTCCTTTACGAGTAGTCCATAAAAGTTTATAATGCAAATGTTTGGCGACAGTTCTAAATGGCACTGCCTATAAACTGTCCGGGATAATAAAAATTGGAGGAAATATCAGATGAATAGAAAATTATGCCTAGTGCTGGCCGGGATAATGACCGTGTCGACCCTTGCAGGATGCGGAAGCTCAAAAAAGACGGGAACCAGCCTGGATATAAAATACAACGTAGATGACTATGTTACGCTTTGCAAGTACGATGGAATGAAAGTGACAGTTTCAGGAAATTATGCAACTGATGATGCTGCGGTCCAGTCTTATCTACAGCAGACAATTGATAGTGTAGCTCCTTATGTCAAAGATGACAGCAAGACTACAGTTGCAGCTGATTCTATCGTTAATGCGGATTATGTCGGTAAGATAGATGGCAAAGCATTTGACGGAGGAAGCGCATCAGGAGTGAATATCAATGTTGCTACCAATTCCGATGCGATCAAGGGAACCGGGTATATCCAGGGATTCAGTTCAGGTCTTGTAGGCCACAGTGTTGGAGAGTCAGTTGATTGTCCTGTTACATTCCCTGCAGATTATGGCAATAAGGAAATGGCAGGTAAGGAAGTAGTATTTACATTCAAGATTAATTTCATTGGAAATAAGGTAGATGCAGCATCAATAACAGATGAGTATGTTGCCGCCAATACTAACAGCTTAGGTGGAGCCACTACCAAGGCAGATCTTCTCACCAAGGTCAAGGAAGCTCAGGCTTCATATGCCAAGAGCAGTAAAGAACAGGATACCAGAAATGCAGTCATCGAGCAGATGAAGAAGAAGTGCAAGGTCAAGTTCCCTAAGGACCTAGTAAATGAAAGAATTAAAGAATACGAAGACAGATATGTAGATACATATGTTGGTAAGAAGTCCAAGACCACATTGAAGTCATATCTCAAGAAGACTTATAACACAACAGTTAAGGCCTTGAAAAAGATGTGAAAAAGAATATTGAAGACAACCTTAAGACAGAACTTATTTTTGAGGCTGTAGCCAAAAAAGAAAACATCAAGCT
>JAGOLM010000033.1:14989-19189 GCA_017994075.1 Lachnospiraceae bacterium | reverse complement strand
TACAAGGTAGATAGGGCAGAGGTGGAAGTGTAGTGATACATGTAGCTGACTGTTACTAATAGATCGAAGGCTTGATCAAAGAGTTCTTGTAAGGTAATGTTTCTGTATGAAGTTTTGAATGTGCGAATTATAGTCAATAAGCGAACGTTGTTCGCTTTTTACTATATATAGGGAAACGACGACAGTTGTCGCCTTTTTTCCGTTTATATTCAAAAATATGATGTGTTCATTATTTTTTTGTGGTATGATATTTCAAGTATGGCGACATAGCCAAGTGGTAAGGCAAAGGTCTGCAACACCTCTATCACCAGTTCAAATCTGGTTGTCGCCTCTATAGACAAAAGCTTCGCAGGAATTGTGCGGAGCTTTCTTCATATTATATAGAAAGAATATGATTGACAAAAATAGTCTTGTTTATTACAATCAGAAAAACAAAGGCAGAGAAGGGGACAAGTAACAAATATCATTTGATTAAGAGAGTTACCGGATGCTGAAAGGTAATGAGAATGTGTTTGTGAATACATCCTGGAGTTGCGCACCGAAGAATCAATATTGATTATAGGCTGTGACGGGGTTCGACCGTTATATCGACAAATAAGGCAGATAAAAGCATTTATCTGTAAACAAAGGTGGTACCACGATTTCAATCGTCCTTTGATCGAAAGATCAAAGGACTTTTTTTATTATTAAAGTTTAAATGAACTGGTTTATAAAAATGTATTAGCGAAGGAGACAATTATAATGAAAATTTATGACGAACTTGTTGAAAGAGGCCTAATAGCTCAAGTAACAAACGAAGAGAAGGTAAGAGAACTGGTAGACAATGGGAAAGCTACCTTTTACATTGGTTTTGACCCAACAGCGGATTCTCTTCATGTAGGTCATTTTATGACATTAGTATTGATGAAAAGACTTCAGATGGCTGGAAATAAGCCAATTGCACTTATTGGAGGTGGAACTGGAATGATTGGTGATCCAAGCGGAAGATCAGATATGAGATCAATGATGACAAATGAGATTATTGATCATAACTGTGAGTGCTTCAAGAAGCAAATGAGTAAATTTATTCATTTTGGCGAAGAAGCAAATGATGCAAAAATGCGCAATAATGCTGACTGGCTTAGAAATCTTGATTTTATGGAATTTATGAGAGAAGTTGGCGTACATTTTAATGTTGCAAATATGCTTAGAGCAAGAGCTTATGAAAATAGAATGGCGAGAGAAGGCGGGCTTACTTTTTTTGAAATGTCATATATGATTCTTCAGGGATATGATTTCTATAGATTGTATAAGGATGAAGGATGTAATCTTGAGTTTGGTGGAGATGATCAGTGGTCTAATATGTTGGCAGGAACTGATCTGATCAGAAAAAAAACAGGAAAAGATGATGCTTATGCAATGACAATAATTCTATTAACTAAATCTGACGGAACAAAGATGGGTAAAACAGCAGGTGGTGCTGTTTGGCTCGATCCAGAGAAAACATCGCCATATGATTTTTACCAGTATTGGAGAAATACGGCAGATGCTGACGTTATTAAGTTTATGAAAGTTCTTACTTTTATTTCGATTGAGAGGATAAATGAAATTGCAGCTTGGGAAGACCAAAGAATAAATGAAGCAAAAGAAATCCTTGCATTTGAGATAACCAAGATGGTTCATGGAGAGGAAGAGGCACAAAAAGCGCAGGATGCAGCAAGAGCTATATTCTCAACAGGAAGTGCTGAAAACATGCCTATTGTTAATATTACAAGTGTTGATTTTACAGATGACGAAATTGATATAAGGAAATTACTTGTTTGTGCAGAATTTGCTACGTCTATGTCAGAAGGAAAAAGAGCAGTTGAACAGGGCGGAGTTTCAGTAAATGGAGATAAAATATCGGATCCATTTTGCAAATTTAAGCCGGAAGATTTTAATAATGAATTTATTCTAAAAAAAGGTAAGAAAAAATTTTGTAGAGTAGAACTTTAAAACTTATAGCGAATATAGTTTGATCTTTTAGAAAAAATCAAAGCAAAATGATTTGTAGCATAAAAGAGATGTAACAAAGGCTATAAAATGGAGGAGAAATATGGGAGTAGAATTCAATATTTTATATTGGTTTCAGGGTCTACATAATCAGGTACTGGATAAGATAATGGTTTTTATAACAAAGCTTGGAAGTGCAGGAATGTTCTGGATTGTACTTACTGTATTAATGTTGATATTTTGTCGAAAGAATAAAAAAGCGGCGTGGAGCTCGGCTCTTGCACTTATATTTTCATATATAGTTGTCAATTTGGTACTTAAAAATCTTGTCGCAAGAGATAGGCCATGTTGGATAGATACAAGCGTGAAGATGCTTGTGCATGTGCCAAAAGATTATTCTTTTCCTTCAGGACATTCGTCGGCGTCGTTTGCGTCTGCAACAGCAATATTTTTCTATTACAGGAAACAAGGTATAGCAGCATATATTTTGGCGGCTCTTATAGCAATATCAAGGATGTACTTATTTGTTCATTTTCCAACGGATGTATTGGGTGGAACAATTCTTGGAATCGCAGAAGGAATTGCTGCAGTGTACTTAATTGAGCTTATATATAAAAAAGCTAAAATCGGTAACTTAGGAAATGTTAAAGATTAGAATATAGTAAATTATTTATAGTGGATATAGTAATTTAATGGAAAGAGTCACATGTCACTTTGGGAAATATTTTTAATGGGTGTTGGACTTGCAATGGATGCTTTTGCGGTATCAGTTGGCAAGGGATTGGAAATGAAAAAAGTCAGATGGAAAAAAGCAATAATTCTGGCATTGTTTTTTGGTGGATTTCAGGCGCTTATGCCTATCATTGGATGGTTTCTAGGGAGCAGTTTTGCAAAATTTGTTCAGAAAATCGATCATTGGATTGCATTCTTCCTATTAGGCTATATTGGTGTTAAAATGCTTATAGATTCATGGAAAGATTATAAGAATCCTCCTGCCATCGATGAAATGGAACAGCGTGAGATGACAATAGACATCAAAGAAATATTTATTCTCGCAGTAGCAACAAGTATAGATGCATTGGCGGTTGGTGTTGCACTTGCATTTATTAAGGTAAGTATAGTAGAAGCTGCTGCAGTAATTGGAATTGTGACGTTTATTATTTCTTTATTAGGCGTTATTTTAGGGCATGTGTTTGGAACTAAGACAGGTGTTTTAGCTACGTTTGCAGGCGGAATTATTTTAATTGGACTTGGTATAAAAATACTTGTAGGTGATTTAATGGGGCTGTAAAAGATCATGCTAAATGATTTGATGGGTTTGTGGTTAAAAACAACAGTAAGATACTTGTTATGTATCTAAGTGATAGAAATAATAATGACAGCATATGCATGAGACTGCAAATCGATTGAAAATGTTAAATTGTAAAGATATAATATAGATGATATATTAAAACATGCTTTTAGTTAAGCGTGGAATTGAAAATTAAAATAAGCTTTTTATTAAGAGTGGAAGTGAACATTGTAATAAGCTTTTAAATAAGAATGGAATAAATAGTGCAATAATAGTTGATCGAAATATAGAATCGATTGATTAATAGTATGGAAATACATGTAAAGCAAAATAGAAAAAGTATTAGGTCAAACCTAAGATAGGAGGGTAATATGGATTTTTTTGATAAACTTGGTGACAGTATTGTAACGGCAGGCAAGACAGTGTCAGACAAAGCAAAAGAAGTTTCGGACACAGCAAAACTAAATTTGGACATCAAAAACAAGGAGATACAGCTTAAGGAAGTGTATACAACTTTAGGTAAGGCATATTATGAAGCCCATAAAGAGGATGAGGAAAATGATCATATTGAAGATATAAGAAAAATTGATTCATATGAAAGAGATATTAAAGCATTGAGAAGCCAGGTTCAGTCTATTCAGGGGAAAAAGGTATGCCCTGATTGTGGAGCAGAAATCGCTGCGGAATCAAAGTTTTGTAAGAATTGTGGAGCAAAGATTGAGGAGTAAGGATTTTCGAGTGAGGATTTCTAGGTAAGGATTTTTAATTAGGATTTTTCAATAAATGGGTATATGTAAATTTTAGAACCAATGTGAATAATGTTATTTTTAATAGTCATGTTGGTTCTAAAATATACTAAGAGGTAAATCGTGATGGATCTTGGAAAATCTATTTAGAGAAAATCGTGATGGATCTTGGAAAATCTATTTAGAGAAAAT